>DASCOS010000022.1 GCA_036012125.1 Vicinamibacterales bacterium
CGGCGTGCCCCGCTCCACCTACCACGCAGATGTTCTGCTTGTCGCGGCTCATGCAACACAGCCTACTGAGGCTTGCGTGGTGTCAGGCGAACCGTCAGGTTGGGTCGGGTCACACCCAACGAGAGTCGTTCGGGCGGAACCGGTGACTCCGGTCGGTGATAAGTGACGACGTACTGACTCGTGAGCTCGTTCTGAATACTCATCAGCGCACCAGTTATGGCCTGTCTCCCCGAGAGGTTGATGCGCCGGCCGCCCGTTTGCCGGGGGCCTTCAGTGAGAAGGGCGTCGCGCTCGCGCGAGTCCCAGTTCAAGGTCATCCGTCGTGAGGCAGTCGGGATGAAGACCGAGTACATCAGAGTATAACTCCCTCGCAGTTCTTGAATAATCCTTCTGAAGTCCCGATGCGACGAGAAATCGATCCCGTCGGTTGACACTACGACCAGAACCGGCCGCGCAGCTTCACGCTCGCTGAAGTCCTTGGCGGTGTCGTTTACCGCGTCCGGCAGAAAGGTGCCGGTTCCCTGCCGCGACCGCAGCTTCGTAGCACCTTCTTTTAGCTGTTCGAGGTCACTGGTCCAGTCGACGAGAATGAATCGAGCACCGCCGAAGGTCATTAGAGCCACCTGGTCGCCGACACCCATGCCGATGTTGAAACGGAGACCTTCGACGAAGGCGGAGACGCCCTCTTGCACCTCGCGCATGATCGAGCGTGCTGACTCGCTCGTATCAACCAGAACCGCGATCTCAAGTGGCTCGGTAGCCAAGGACGCTCCTAGAATTTGGCGCTGGACGTCATCCTCCTGGACGACGAAATGCTCAGCACCAAGGTCGTGCACCCCAAGGCCGGTTGTTGCGTCGACGACTGTGACGAATAGTTGTTGCTGAGTGGCCTGTGCCCAGGCGGCGCTAGGTAGAGCGAGTAGCATTACCCCGACTAGTAACATCAGCCAGTTAGTGCGGGTACTCATTGCGATGACCTCCTATCGTCCGACACCGTGGTTGCCTCGATTGAAATGGCCGCGGTTGCTGGTCTAATAGGGGTAGCCTAAGAGCCTCGGCATTCCGGGCTCCCAGTCCGGCACGCGAGCGAACGTATCGCGGTTTGGCATCTCGATCTGCGGCAGGCTCTGGGCGTCAAGCACCTTGTCCTCCGGGATGACATCGTTGATGTAGAGCAGATAGGCCGTCAGCGCGTAGACCTCATCGGCGGTGAGCGTTCCCTCTCTGTTGAGCGGCATGCCGCGATTGATGTAATCCCACACCACGGTCGCATACGGCGCGCGGATCGGCAGTATTCGCCCCCATGCCCAGGGATCGGCATCTGACCCGCCGTCACGCTTAACCAACCTGTCAGCTCGGTCCCCTTCCCCTTCCGGCCCGTGGCATCCGCCACACCGTTTCCGCTGATAGACCAGCGCGCCTTCCTCGGGGGTTCCACGCCCCGGCGGGAGTTCCTCTCCCGTTGGGCTGATGGAGATATCCCAAGCACGGATTTCTTCGGCGGTCGGGGTTCTTCCCACGCCATACGTGGGCGACTGCGCCAGGGCGGAGCTCGCCATGAGCATCAGAAGCGGAACCGGGAGAAGCCTAAGAAATCGCATTGTGCACGCTCCCATCGCTTGCGACCCGCCACGGCTGAATGGAATTGTCCTGGCCGGGTACGCGATTCACGTTAAAGAACTTGGTGACTTGGGCTCGCGACGGTTGCACCTGCCCCAGTTCGTCCGTGCAGCGTGAAAGGAGCTCGGTCTCGTTTCCGTCCCAATTCCAGTGGTATCTGAAGCGAGTATGCGCCATCCGATACGGCGTCCCTTCAATTTCAGCGTCCGTCCAGTGCCGGCCGCCATCGGTGGAGACCTCCACCTTGCCGACGGCGCCCCCACCGGACCAGGCCAAGCCACTGACCTCGTAGAATCCGCGGCCGGGCAGCTGCTGTCCGCCGGAAGGAAAGGTGATGACCGATTTCGGCCCAATCTGGTAGCCGAGAGCAGCGGCATCGGGGTCTTGACGAAGATGCCCATAATCGTTGTAGGTCATGTAATACCGGTCCACCACCTTGACGCGCCTGAGATACTTCGAGTGAAAGATGCCTTCGAAACCGGGCACTAGGAGCCGCAGCGGAAACCCTTGTTGCGGACGCACTGCCTCACCGTTCATGCCGTAGGCCACCAGACAGTCGTCCATGGCCTTTGCCATCGGAATACTCGACGATCCCTTCACTTCCTCCGTCCCTTCACAGACGATCCAGGGCGCCCCGTCTTTCACGCCGGCCTCCTTAAGGAGGACAGACAGGAGGACTCCAGTCCATTCGGCACAGCTGGTCATCCCATGCGTTTCCTGCACCGTCTTAAACTGGGACCGTGAACGGTTTCCTGCACACTCGATGAAATGAGGGCGGGTGACGGAAGGGAGACGCTTCAAGTCCTCCATAGTGAAGGTTAGTGGACGGTCCACCATGCCGTGGATCATGAGACGATGTTCTTGGGGATCGATGTCTGGCATGAAGGAGCCTCGGGTGGTTCCCACAAAGTGGAGCGAGGATGGCGTGATCATCCCCACCGAATCCTGAAGCGGTGCCGCCACGTGAAACACGAGCCCAAACTCATCGGGCGAAGGCCGACTGCCCGGCGGGTGCGCTATGCGTACCGAAGTCACGAAACGGGAGCGCTCGCCATAGGCAATCATTTCTTCACTGCCCTTGATGAAGTCGAGCGCCTCAGATCTTGGCGTCTGGCCGCGCGCGGGCTCTACCGCTCCCAAGGTCAAACCACCGGCCAACGCGGCACCGCCTCTTAGGAATCCCCTTCGATCAGGTCGTTTTGAACCCATTGGGTCCCTCCTTCGTAGATGAGGTTACTGGGGAGATCGCTTTCCAGCCATCGGAAGTATACGCCAATCTTGGAGTCCAGTTGAACTCGTCTCCAGCCGGCGGAAGTCGAGCGCTACTTCGTCTTCTTGACGACTACTACTCAAGGTTGTCCTCCTCCCTGCGGCCGCTGAATGGGCCTGAGGTTCCAGATGTTGTGCGTGATGGAGCTAAGCTTGGGCGTATTATAACGGCGCGCACTCCTGATTATTGCTTAGTTGAACCCGCCACCGATGGTTGCTGCAAGAAGTACGACATGTGTCGCAGTCCGCAACATCGCAGGGACATCAGCCCATTCTCCGACCTCAGCCCGTTTACCTCCCCGCGACCCGCCGAGTCCAATCGCTAGGGAGCCGTTGCCGAGTGCGACGTTCATATTGGATGAGCCGCTGTTGCTAAGGGTGGGCTCAAGGCCGAGATGTCGCGAGATCGCTTCGGCTGTTGTCACCAGTGCCGATTCTCGCGCACCAGGGATCTGACCGCTCGGTGTGAGCTGGAACGGCTGCATTTCGAGCTGTATGCCGGTTTCTGACGAAACATCTGATAGCACGGTGTTAACACCAGCTTCGATGGTGTCGATCACGTTCATGTCGAGCGACCGGATGTCGAGCGAGAACCATCCGGTCGCCGGCTTATGGTTGAAGACGGCTCCACTCTGGAGCATCGCCACGTTGACAATCGTCCGCGAATCCTGATGCCCCGCGGGAAGGGGCATTTGCAGGATGCGGTCCACGGATCGGCCGATCGCCTGATTCACGTTTGGGAGGCCGCCACTCAAAGAATGTCCCGGGGGTCCGGTGGCGATGACTCGCCACCAGTGGATGCCGATGGCACCGTAACTAATTCTCCGGCCGTCGCCTAAAACGTCGACGAACCCGACGGCGCGGTCTTGGAATGCCTCGTAGACGACCTTCATGCCGATAAGACCGGTTTCCTCTTGGGCGACCGCAGCAAAGACCAGGTCATGCTCGGGCCGAAACCCTGACGCGACGAGTGCCTCGGCCGCCGCCAGAATTGACGCGGTCGAGGATGAAGTGTTTGTGCCTGGACCGAGAAGGCGGTCGCCATCTACGTGCGGGGAGGTCGTTGCGGCCCGCTGGTGGTCGGCGACAGTGGCCAAATCATCAAGGGTCGAAATGAAAACCAATGACTTGCCAGAGGAACCTGGGATGACGCCGATCGCGTTCGGTGTCTCGTCAACGAGCACTGAGGTTAGGCCGATATCGCGCATCCGCGCAGCGACCGCCTCTGCTCGCTCATGTTCCTGCCCCGACGGCGAGACGATAGCAGCAATGTGTGCGAGGAAGGCTGTGGTGGAATCGCGGTGTAACTCTACATGTTCTAATGCAGCCGAGATAGCCTGCGTTTTGAGCGCCGCGGCGACGTTTTCATCGGCGCCCGTCTGCGTAGCAACGCTTATCGAGGAAGCACCCGTGAGAAGAATCAAGGCTGTGGCATGAAAGACGACGGATGACTCACGCCCAGAAGGTCGGTTCTGATGTGACACACTGTTAAACATTGACTGCCACTTTACTTCAGTTTCTCGCGATTGTCGGCCAAGTCTCGTTTTCTCGACCAGTGACCCGAAGTTACACACGCCTCAATCACGTTGAACTCGCCACAAGCCAGCGGTAGACTCTGTTCTTCCACTATGCTGCGAAAATTACTCGTCACTATTGTTGTTAGCTTGAGTCTTGGAGCGACCGTGGACGCGCAAGACCGCATCTATGTTGACCAGTATATGCCTCTCCGCTCCGAGTTCATGATTGCCGACGCTGACGGTTCGAACCAGCGGCCCTTGACCGACAATCACTACGAGGAAGGTACGCCTGCATGGCTACCCGAGGAATTTGTGAAGCTGGGGTAAGAGCAGATTGGGGACGTAAACCTTTTTGAAAGAGCGGCCGTGATCGCTGCTCTTTACTGCCTAAATTACTGTAGACATGAGGAGAACTGCTCTTGAGCTACTCAGGTGTCCTGAATGTGCGGGGTGCCTGACGCTGCGCGCTTATTACGAAACCAGCGAGGTTGAGGAAGGCTTGCTGACATGCGACCTCTGCGACCGTAGGTTTCCGATTATCAACGCGATTCCACGTCTACTGCCAGACGTGCACATTCACGTGGTCGGCCGATACCATGCAGACTTTTTTCGCCGGTGGAAAATTGACCCGGACTTGATCATCAGCCGCTCGTCAAAGGCGCCGCGGACCGGCCGGTTGAAGGCTGAAAGGCGTACCGTTAGGAGCTACAGTTACCAGTGGAGAAAATTCAAGGAGATGTATCCACACTGGGAGCGGGTCTTTCTCGATTCGATTAGACCCATCACCCCTAGCTTCTTTCCGGGCAGACGTGGTCTCGATGCGGGGTGCGGCTTTGGCCGGTCTCTTCAGTACTCTGCGTCGTACGGCGCCGAGATGATCGGTCTCGACCTGAGTGAGGCCATCGAAGCGGCTCGCGATAACACGCGCCATCTGTCTAACGTGCATCTCGTGCAGGGTGACATTCTTCATCCACCCCTAGCGTCGGCGGCGCTTGACTTCGTTTACAGTGTCGGCGTTCTGCATCACTTGTCGGACCCAAAGACAGGTTTTCTGACCCTGACGCGACTGCTTAAGCCTGACGCGCCGATATTTATCTGGGTCTATCTCCGGCGTCGCGGGCGTCAGATCGCCGCTTTCTCGTTCATGCGTGTACTGTCGACGCGCATGCCGTTGCGCCTGCTCGATGTGGTGTGTCTCGCGCTCGCCACCGGGCAATGGCTCGCATGGATCATGCCGTATCGGATTCTAAGCCGTTTTCGAGCGACGCGACGATTCGCGCGGTACATTCCATTCACACTGTACGCACGGTACCCCTTTCGCGCCCTTCACACCGACTGGTTTGATGGGCTATCGGTGCCACTGGTGAACTACTACCGGCGTGAGCAGGTGGAAGCGTGGTATCGCGAGGCGAGGCTCGAACGCGTGCGAATCGACGAGAACTGGGGCGGACGCGCTCTTGGCTATAAGCCTAGTGCCATACAACGCTGATTGCCGTTTGTCTTTCTTTTCTGATGCAAATTGACACACATCTCAATCACGTTGAACGCACCACCGTCCAGCGGTAGACTTAAGTCCTCCAACGAATATCGCTGTCGGCGTGTGAAAAATATTATGAACCGTCGTCATGCTTGTCTCCTCGGCCTTACCGTTCTCGCTGTTGCTGTGGTGTGGACTCCGAGTGATGCGCGGCAAGAAGTAGCCAATCCGCAACGAGTTTCCGATGTAATCGTACTAGCTCGGAATGGTGACCCCGATGCGCAAGTGACCCTCGGTGGTTGGTATTTCAACGGTGGACGTGGTGTTCGGCTGGATGCCCGTGAAGGGCTAATGTGGTGGCGGCTTGCGGCGGAACAAGGGCATCTGCCGGCCCAGAACGGACTCGGGGGGCGGTATTACGACGGGCGAGGCGTCGTGCGGGATGAGGCGGAAGCGGTGCGGTGGTATCGAATGGCGGCCGAACAAGGTGACCCGGAGTCGGTGGCATGGCTTCACCAGGTCGCGGAGCAAGGCTCGTCCGTAGCACAAGTAAACCTTACAGCCATGTATGCCACGGGGTTCGCGGAAGTTGTGAGGCAGATCGCATCCCAACATGCAGTAGACCCAGTGCGGTGGTATCAGATGGCGGCGACGCAAGGCGATGCTGAAGCGTTAAGTTGGGTGCGCCAAGCGGCTCGAAAAGGGCTTCCTGACGCCCAGGTCGCTCTCGGCGGTATGTATGCCACCGGGCGGGGGGTTTTGAAGAATGACGGGCAAGCGGTACGGTGGTTTCTTCGGGCTTCGGAGCAGGGAAATGCCATCGCACAGGACAGCCTACGGTTGACGGCCGATCAAGGCGCTACAGTGGCGGTTGGGTGGTTACGCCAAGCGGCTGAGGGAGGACAACTCGACGCCCAGGTCAATCTTGCAGATATGTATGCTACCGGCCGGGGTGTGGTGCAGGATGACGGGGAAGCGGTGCGGTGGTTTCGCCTGGCCGCCGAAAAGGGTCATGGCCCATCAATGACCGCCCTTGCGGGCCGGTATTTAAATGGGCGAGGTGTCCCGCTGGATGTGATCGAAGGGATGCGGTGGTATCGAATGGCGGCCGAGCGAGGTAATGTCGAGGTGCTGGAGTTCCTCCGGACGACGGCTGCAGGGCCAGTCCATGGGAACATCGACGCGCAGGTTGCTCTCGGAGAGCTTTATTTTTCTGGGCGTGGAGTCTTACGGGACCCGACAGAAGCGGTGCGGTGGTATCGGATGGCGGCGCAGGAAGGCTATGTTCCAGCGCAGGTCGGCCTCGCAGACCGGTATTTTTTCGGGCGTGGGATAGCGAAGGATTTGGAAGAAGCGGCAAGGTGGTATCGGATGGCGGCGCAGGAAGGCGATGTCGAGGCACTGAGGTGGTTGCGCAGGACGGCTGATGGGGATGGGCCTGGTCAACTGGAGGCGGCGGTCAACCTTGGGGGTATGTACTCCACCGGGCTCGGCGGCGTCGTGCAGGATGAGGCGGAAGCGATACGGTGGTATCACCGGGCCGCCGAGCAGGGCTACCTTCCAGCGCAACTTAGAATGGGAGAAATGTACGCCGCCGGTCGTGGAACCCGTCAGGATGTAGTGGAGGCTCTGGTGTGGTATCGGCGCGCCGCCGAGCAGGGAGATGCCAACGCGCAGTACAACCTGGGTGTGGCGTACGAAACCGGCCGCGGCGTAACCCAGGACGCGGCGGAAGCGGTGCGATGGTTTCGACCAGCCGCGGAACAGGGAAGCGCTTCGGCACAGTTCGCTCTTGGGGACATGTATACCCGTGGGGTTGGAATCGTACAGGATAACGTTACCGCCTACATGTGGCTCAGCCTTGCGGCGTCCCAGGAGGCGCCCTTAGCAAAACAACGCAGGACCGCGACCGGTGT
This sequence comes from Vicinamibacterales bacterium, assembly GCA_036012125.1. Taxonomy (NCBI): domain Bacteria; kingdom Pseudomonadati; phylum Acidobacteriota; class Vicinamibacteria; order Vicinamibacterales; species Vicinamibacterales bacterium. The sequence goes on from DASCOS010000022.1 coordinate 7,800, forward strand.
TTTCGACCGCGTCACCGAGTGGGTTATCCGCCGAGTGTCACGACGACCAACTTACGAACTAACGTCAGCGAACACGGTTCGTGACGAAGTTGCGGACCGGATGACGCCCACTCAAATTACCGAAGCCCAACAGCTCGTGCGTGAGTGGGAAGTCGCGCACTCGCGTTGAACCCTCCGCCAGCCAGCGGTAGGATGTTCGTCTATGTGCGGCAACTCTGGACGGAAGAAGGGGCTCTCGGCTGTCCAGCGAGAACAGCGAAAACTTGAGGCGACTCAGATCGACGTCGAGCCGATCGTTCGAATGGTTCGAGTAGGTGGGGGTGGCGCAATCGATCCAATTACAGTTTATCGCGTTTCGGGCTACCGAAAGTGGCAGGCTAACGCACGAACCGCTGAGCGTACCGGCCACTCCGGCATCGTGTGACGCCATGGCTGAAGTCGGTGCCCCGGAAGCTCACTACGAATTCGACCGCGAGCCTGTGAGCGACGACCGGCTTCTCGGTCCAGGACACTTCGCAGCATCGTTCGCGGGTGAGCACGTCGCGGCCACCGAGTTCGTGATAGGTGCGAGCTTCGTTACTTGGGGCGCAGCCATCGGCGATGTCTTCGTTGGCCTCGCAGTCGGCAACCTCCTAGCCGTGCTGAACTGGACGCTCCTGTGTGCACCGGTGGCGGTCGATACGCGCCTCACGCTCTATTGGTATCTCCGCCGGATCGGTGGCCCGGCGGTGACCGCCGTTGCCAACATTTTGAACGCGCTACTCTACTGCGTGCTAGCCGGCGCGATGATCACCGTTGCCGCGTCGGCGGTCAGGATTCCGTTCGGCATTCCAGCGCAGACCGGTCTCTATCCAACTGACGCGCGTTTTGTCCTAGTAGTCACTGCGATCGGTGGCTTGGTGACTTGGCTTGCGATCGCCGGCTTCAAAAGGCTCGCCGACTTTGCGATGGTTTGCGCGCCTTGGATGTTCCTTATGTTCCTCGTTGGAGCCTTGGCAGTCCTGCCGCGTTTAGGAGAAGCCGCCGGTGTCGGGGCAGTCGGGTCGCTCGGCGAGTTTTGGCGTATGGGGGAGTCGGCGATCTGGACTGGCCGCACGCCCGACGGCGGCCCGGGTCTCTCGTTTTGGCATGTTGCGGCGTTTGCTTGGGTGTGCAATCTGGCGATGAACGCCGGGCTTTCTGACATGGCGCAGTTCCGATATGCGCCGAATGTCCGCTACGGACTTTTCTCGATTTTTGGCACGTTCCTCGGTCACTATGTGGCGTGGATCGCCGCCGGCGTCATGGGCGCAGGCGCGGCGGTGCTCATGGGTAACTCGCTGACCGAGATCGACTCGGGCGGCGTCGCCCACGCCACGCTCGGCTGGGCCGGGGTCCTCGCGGTTGTGATTGCCGGATGGACGACCTCCAACCCGACGATCTACCGTGCTGGACTGGCGCTGCAGGCGGTCACACGCAACGGATCGCGTACGCGGATCACGCTCGCGGTCGGCGTCGTGACCACGGCCATCGCCTGTTTCCCGTTTGTCTTCAGCCGGCTGCTTGATTTCGTCGGCATCTACGGTCTTGTTCTTTGTCCGGCTGGTGCGATCGTTTTAACCGAACACTGGCTCTTCCCGATGCTCGGCTGGCGACGTTACTGGCTTGAAGCAGAAGGGCGAGGTGCGCTCAACGTACCGGCGCTGGTGGCCTGGCTGAGTTCGATGATCGTGGCGTTCGGTCTCCACTTGGCGGGTGTCCACCTGTTCTTCCTGTTCGTGCCGACGTATGTCGCGGCTGGTGCGGTCTATGCCGTGCTGGCGTCGCGGACGGGTGCTCGAAAGAACATCACGGCGGTGACGCCAACGGTTCGGCCGACGCCGAGTTATGCTGTAGTGTCCTCCCGGCGGCCGAACCACGGCCGAGACCGGCTCTGGGGAGCGATCGCGGTGGCAGCACTCGGTGCTTGTTTCTGGCTTGGCCTGCGTATTGCGCTCGGCGGACTCGACGGGTATGTCGAGAACCACGCCGCACTCAAGAGTTGGCTCGGCTGGCCGACGCTCGTGTACTTCGTTGCTGGCACGCTGTTCGTGCGCGGCCGAAAACAGTGATGATCGCCGAGGTGGCGTGGCACTGCAAAAGATGAATTACTCTCGACCATTTAGCCAGCGGTAAACTCTAGTCCTCCAGCAGCATCGTTGGCAGTGATTGAGTGGGAATAAGGTTAATAAAATCATGACCTCAAAGCTTGAAAACCTCTGGTCCGACGACAGAGCGAAGGCCATGTCCGACTCCGAGCTGTTGCAATACCGCTCCAATCTGTTGGGCTCCGACCTGCGTATCACCAACTACGGTGGCGGTAATACCTCGGCCAAATTGCTCGTGAACGATGGTCTCAGCGGCGAACCCACACGCGTGCTGTGGGTGAAAGGTTCTGGTGGTGACTTGAGTTCCATCGACTTGTCGGGTTTTGCCACCCTGTACATGGACAAACTGCAACAGCTAAAGTCACTGTACCGGGGGCTGGAGCACGAAGATGAAATGGTCGGCTACCTGCCCCATTGCACCTTTAACTTAAACAATCGCGCCGCCAGTATCGATACGCCGCTACACGCCTATATTCCCTACGACCATGTCGATCATTTACACCCGGATGCGGTGATTGCTATTGCCTGTACCAAAGACAGTCGCGCCCTGACCGAAGAGATCTTCGGCGGTGAGTTGGGCTGGTTGCCGTGGCAGCGCCCCGGCTACGACCTCGGCCTGAAATTGGAAACTCTGTGTAGGGAGCGTCCAGATATCGAAGGCATTGTGCTCGAAGGGCACGGTCTGTTCACCTGGGGAGACAAGTCCAAATCGTGCTATCTAAACTCTCTGGATGTGATTCAAAAAGCCGCGGATTGGCTGGCGCAAAAGAACACCGGTGTGGCCTTTGGTGGGTCGGCTTACGACAATCCCTTGTCTGCTTCGGAGCGCGATGCCGTCGCGACAAGGCTGATGCCATTGATTCGCGGCAAGATATCAACGGTTCAGCGTAAAGTCGGTCATTGCAATCAGTCTGATGAAGTGCTGGCCTTTGTTAACGCCAATGACCTACGCCCCCTGGCGGCACTGGGCACCTCCTGCCCGGACCACTTCCTGCGTACTAAAATTCGTCCACTAGTGCTGGATTTCAACCCCACGGCCGATGACTTGGAAGCGGAGTTGGCCCGTTGTGTGGAAGGGCTGGATCAGCAATTGGAGGCCTACCGCACCGACTACGCTGACTACTACAACCGCTGCAAGCGTGACAATAGCCCGGCCATACGCGATACCAATGCCGTGGTCTACCTGGTGCCAGGTGTGGGCATGATCACTTTCGCCAAAGACAAAGCCACCGCCCGTATCGCCTGTGAGTTTTACGTCAATGCCATCAATGTGATGCGCGAAGCCAACGGCGTTAGCGAGTATGTTGGCCTGGATGAACAGGAAGCCTTTGATATTGAGTACTGGCTGTTGGAAGAGGCCAAGCTGCGGCGCATGCCCAAACCCAAATCTCTGGACGGACAGGTGGCCTTTATCACCGGCGGTGCCGGTGGTATCGGCAAGGCCACTGCCCGCCGCCTGCTCAACGAAGGCGCCTGTGTGATCCTGGCAGACATTGATACCGAGGCGATGGTGAGTGCCAAACAGGAGTTGAGCGCCGACTACAGTCAGGATGTGGTGAATACCGTGTTGTGTGATGTGACCAGCGAAACCAGTGTAACCGCAGCAATGGCGTCCAGCGCCCTTGCCTTTGGTGGTATCGATATCCTTGTATCCAACGCCGGTATTGCTAGTTCCGCTGCACTGGATGAGACCAGTCTTGAGCTTTGGAATCGCAACATCAACATCCTTGCCACCGGGTACTTTCTTGTCAGCCGCGAGGCCTTCAAACTATTGAAGGTGCAAAACATCGGTGGTGCCTTTGTATTTATCGCAAGCAAAAACGCACTGGTGGCCTCACCCGATGCCTCCGCCTACTGCACCGCCAAAGCGGCTGAAATTCAACTGGCCCGTTCGGTGGCTCTGGAAGGTGCACCGCTGGGCATCCGCTGCAACGTGGTCAACCCCGATGCGGTCCTGCGCGGTTCCAAAATCTGGACCGGTAAATGGCGTGAAGAACGAGCCGCTACCTATAAACTGGGCCAACAGGAGTTGGAAGAACACTACCGCAACCGCAGTCTGCTAAAGCGCAGTGTTTTCCCGGAGGACATTGCCGAGGCCGTGTATTTCTTCGCCTCCGAGCAGTCTGCCAAATCTACTGGCAACATTATTAACGTTGATGCCGGCCACGCACCTTCATTCACACGCTAGGGGAGAGGCAGTATGAATAACCCGCGCATTCCTCAAGCACTGATCAGCTAAATGTGGTGCGGAAGGGGGGTGGCCCCCACGCTCTTGTGAGGCACAAGCTCCTGAGACTTGTGCCAAGCCTAGTCACACCCTGTCTCTATTAACAAAATTTGTCACAGCTAGTCAGAGGTGTGCGCGTGTGACGGAAGAATGGCCACAAATGGCCACACGCCTTACCGTCGCCCATCAGTACAAGTAGAGCGCTTCGGCTTTACTTGGTTGTCGGTTTATTGATTCGATTAATGACTTTCACTGTCGCGTACCAAACGATGGCAGTGACAATGACAGTCGAGACTAACCAAACTTCAAGCCAGGTCATGCGCTCATTCTACATTTCTTGATGGGTTCATTGCGGTAGAATCGAGCTCTCCAATAACATCGTCGGCGATTCTAGAGGAATCCTATGGCCGGTCGCCACACACGTCACATCGTTCTTACCATTTACGCCACCGTGGTGCTGAGTGTGGTTTCGTGTGTGCCACAAGATCCGCCGCCGCAGGAACTGACGCCAGAGGAAATCGAAAACTTAGGAATTGACGCCCCTCGCAGGACACAGGCTAACTGGACCCTGCGCTATGCCGAGGACTTTTCCACCCCGCTGAACGGAGCGGTCGCACCCTGGGTCCGGGACGACTACAGTAACCCGTTCGACACCATCATGGACGACCCCGGGCTGTGGTACCGGAACGACTACGGCCCGGACTGGAGCGCCGCCTTCAACTCCTTCGCCACTTATCGCAAGGAGTTCCCGGTCGGCCAGGACGGCTGGCTGACCGCCTCGCTCTCGGCTCGGGACTGGGACAAGGACGGTGTCATCGAAGCCCCACCGTCGATCAGCACCCAGGCGCAGGGCGACGGGCACGTGGCGGTGCTGGACATACCCGACCACACCGGTGGGGCGATCTTCCGACCGACCAATAAGCTACCGTCCCAGTACCGCATCGAGTACAAGCTGAAGACCCTCGACTTCGGTGGAAAGCGTTACGGCTCGCTCGAGTACGGCGGTCGGGTCAACGGCTACAGCACCGAGGGTTGCAAGACCCAGCACCCGTGGGGCGAGGGTTCGAACAGTCGGGGCTGGACCGGGGACGCGTCAGTGCCATACTGCGAGTGGCAGGACGTACGTGAAGGCACGTACGGTTACAACGGGTTCCACTTTTTGGCCATCGTAGACGTCGCCAATCCGGCGCCGCGGAACAACCACTTCTGGCACTACCGGAGGAAGGTGCTGATGGATGCCTTCTCTATGCACCCGGACCGGGTCGGCAGCGGCACCGGTGGCCGGGTCTGCGACTCCAACACCAACCAGTACTACAACTACCGGGATAGCAGCTTCAACACCCTCAACATGTGGATCAGTGGGATGCCGGGCTGGACCCCGGGTCCGGGTGGGTTGGCCGGCAACTCGCAATGGTTTATGACCAGTTGCTCCGGCGGGGTCGCCGAGCAGCAGCTTTCCTCGGCCGCCGAACTCCAGCCGGAATTGATGCCGAACGAGTTCTATACCTTCGCCATCGAGCGGGACACCACCGGTTACACCCTGGAGGCGAGCGGTAACTTCGCCAGGGTCGGACAGAAGACCCTTCGTTTCCACCGCCCGTTCATCGTTGACAACGCACCGATCTGGCACTACAACAGTGCCGCCAGCGAGTACGATGGGCGGTTCAACGGCAGCCTCGTACAGAACGACGCATACGGCAGCACGACCTGGCCGAACCAGTGGCCAACCGGTTCCGCCTACCCGGACTACTTCGTCATCGGTGACCTCTACACGAATGTCTACGAGGGTAGTGCCAGCCTGACGGACATCCGTCTCTATGTGCCGGCGGCGGTTCAAGGGTCAAGCTCAAGGTGACGGCCGCGCTCCCACGTTGAACCCTCCACCAGACAGCAGTAGGATGGGCGTCTACACCCGCATTGCCATGAACGACCGGAGACGATGATGACCCGACGACAACGAACCTACGCAGTAGTGGCCTGCCTGGTCTGTTTTGGGGCCGGCATGTTTGCGCAAACCGCAACTGACATTGTGAGCTACCAGAGCGGACCTAATGGTACACGTCTTGATGTTCTGTTTGACGGCCCCGCCATGGGCGCGGAAGTTGATGTAGGACGGATGACGTTCCCACCAGGAACTAACTCGGGTGACCACTCGCATGGGGTGACCGAGATTTTTTACATCTTGGAAGGAACGCTCGAGCACGTGGTCAATGGAGAGAGTAACATTCTGACCGAGGGCATGTTGGGCTATGTTAAGCCACCCGATGTTGTGAGCCACATCGTCGACACTGACGGACCGCCGACCAAGGCACTTGTCATCTGGGTGCCTGGAGGGGAGGCGGCCAGGATCGGCACGCGCTGGCAGCGTATCCCCTGACGATGCAACAAGTACTTAGCTCTTTGGAAGATCGGTTTGTCTCCACCCAGCGATAGAATCTAGCTCTGGCAATTTCGTGGTCTGCCTCTGAAGAACCTTATGACTGATCGCCACACTCGACGCATCGTCCTTGCTGTCCTCGTCGCGCTTTCGCCCGGTGTGCGGGTCCAGGCACAGGCCATCGACCCATTTACGATGCGGGCCGTGAAGACGGCCTCTCCGCCGACTGTCGATGGGGTGGTTGACGTTGACGAATGGCGAGACGCAGCACGTGTGACGGATTTCATCCAACTCGAGCCAAACCGCGGAGAACCGTCCAAGTTCAAGACGGAGGTCTCTGTGCTGTATGACGATGCGCATCTCTACGTCGCCTTTGTGGCGCATGACCCAGAGCCGGTGATGGGACAGATGACACAGCGCGACGCGGAGCTTTGGAACGACGACTCGGTGCAGGTCTACCTTGATACGTTCCACGATGGTCGCTCCGGCTATTTCTTCATGACTAACGTGCTGGGCACCCAACTTGATGGCCGGCTGGCCGAGGATGGGATGACCAACGACGACACCTGGGACGCGCCGTGGGTGTCAGCGACGCAACAGACCGACTTCGGATACACCGTCGAGGTCTCCATCTCGTTGGACACGCTGCAATACGCCGCCGGTGACGACACGACTTGGGGCATTAACTTTGCGCGTAGCCGCCGCCGCACGCTGGAACGCAGCTTCTGGTCAGGGCCGGTCGACCACTGGGGCCGGATGTCGCAGGCTGGCGATCTCATCGGTCTGAATCTACCGGCGCCGACTCGTCGTCATCAGGTGATTCCCTATGCGCTGTCGCAAGCGCAAGAGGGCAGTTCACCGGATGCGTCGATCGGGCTGGATGCCCGCTACGCTCTCACCCCGCAGACCTCGGCGTATGTGACTTTGAACCCAGACTTTGCGACGATCGAGGCGGACCAGGAAGAGATCAACCTGACTCGCTTCGAGTTGAACCTGGCCGAGAAGCGACAGTTCTTTATTGAGGGGCAGGAACTGTTTAGGCAGCGGATCAGGACTTTTTACTCTCGTCGGATTGGGGACATCTTGGGTGGCGCGAAAGTCCTCGGCACCCAAGGTGGGTGGAACTTCGCAGGAGTGTCTGCTCAAGGCGAGCTGCAAGGCTCGACGACCCGAGCGAACTACACGGTTGCGCGGGTACGGCGTGACGTGGCGACCCGTTCGAACCTTGGCTTCATGTTGGCGAATCGATCCCACGATGGTCGACAGCAGGGGTCGGTTGAAATTGACGCCAACCTATTCTTCACCGAGCATTTCGGGTTCACGGGCCAGTTCGTCAAGAGCTACGGCGAGTACAAGAACGGCACCGTTGCGTTCTTCGCCCGGCCTTCCTATGACTCACCCACCGCGCACGCACATGTACGAATCACACACTTGGGCGATCGGGTCGCCGACAATATCAATGCGGTCGGCTTCATCCGCGATGATGACCGTCGTGAGATCGACGGTGCCGTCAGAAAAACGTTCTGGCTTCGGAGTGGCGCTATCGAGCGTCTGCAGTACGGTTCGAACTACAACATTTACTGGGGACAGGAGGGCCTCCTGCGGAGCTGGAAGGTCGACGAGTCGCTCGAGTTTGACTGGCGGAATCGCTGGAGCACCTCCGTCAGCCACACTGAAGAGTTCAAGCGCTTCGAGAAAGACTTCCGGAACAGACAGACGAAGGTGGAGCTCGGTTACAACACGCGGTCCTATGAGTCGGTACGGGGCGGTTATTCGTTCGGGCGGAACTTTGACGCCGATTTCCAGCTCCTGAGCGCGGCTGCGAATTACACGGTGACCAAGGAGTTCTCGGTCGAATACGACCTTCAGCGGTTGGAGCTTGACCCGGACCCAGAGAACGAGAGCACCTGGATCCACGTCCTTCGCGCCAACCAGTTCTTCACACCTGATCTGTTTCTGCGTGTCTTCTTCCAGACGAACTCGGCGATTGACCGGCGGAACATGCAGGCGGTTTTCGTCTATCGGTATCTGCCACCGTTCGGGACCATACAGGTTGCCTACCAGCGCGGGACCGCGGAGTTCGGTAAACGCTCGAATCAGGGGAATACGCTGTTTATAAAGATCACGACTGTCTTGTAGTGAAAAGTTCTTAATAGATAACCTTTTATAGAATTGCTAGGAAACTTGGTGCGGAAGGGGGGATTTGAACCCCCACGCCCTTGTGAGGCACAAACTCCTGAGACTTGTGCAAACACTAGTCACAGGTACGCACAAGTAACGGAAAAAGGACACACGCCTCAAGCGCATTGAACCTTCCACCAGCCAGCGGAAGTCGGGCGCTACTTGGTCTCCTTGACGACGACACCGCCTTTCATGACGAAGGCGACGTTTTTTAGTAGACCGATGTCATCAAGCGGGTTGCCATCGACAGCGATCAGATCTGCTAGGAACCCTGGCTTTACGGCGCCAATCTCGTTCTCGAGGCGGAGCAACTCGGCCGCGACGGACGTGGCAGACTGGATCGCCTGCATCGGTGACATCCCTAGCCCCACCATGAGTTCGAATTCACCGGCATTACTTCCGTGCGGGACCCGACCCGCATCGGTTCCGAAGACGATGTTAACGCCGAGGCGGAGAGCAGTTCGGAATGCCTCGGCATGTCGACTCCTGAGGCGGTCTACGAAGTCATCAGGATATCCAGCAAGACCGGTCGACCGAGTGAAATTGCTCAAGGTCGCCGCCCAATAGGTGCCGCGCTCGGCCATCAATTCGAGTACATCTTCTTCGAGGAGCAATCCATGCTCCAGGCTGCGCACTCCACCCAGGACGGCCGCGCGAGCTCCGTCTCCTCCGTATGCGTGCGCCGCGACGTCACGGCGCCACCGGCGCGCCTCTTCTACGACGGCTCGCACTTGCTCTTCGTCCACCTGGGCGAGAGACTGAAGTGTGTGGCGGTCGACATGTCGCATCGTCCCGGTGGCGTAGAGCTTGATCCAGTCAGCACCGTACTTCACTTGTCGTCGAACCTCTCGGATCATTTCGTCGACGGTGTCCGTCATGACCGCGAGCTGAGGAACACGCTGGTCGATCGCCGGTGCTAGACCGACATGGTTCATATGCCCGCCGGTAATCGACAGTGCCATCGTCGACACCAGCAGACGCGGTCCGGGGATCAGGCCGTCTGCAATCGCGTCTCGCACTGCTACGTCGGCGAAGTCTGCGCCTTCCGAATCGGTGTCCCGAAGTGTTGTAAAACCCGCTTCCAAACTGAGGCGCGCCGCGGCCGCCGCCTCGAGCGTACGGAATGCTACCGATTTTTCTAGGACAGGATTCTTGCCATCCTGTGGAGCGAAGAGTACGTGAGTATGCGCATCAATGAGCCCAGGCAGGACGGTCGCATCCGACAGATTGATCTCCTGGGCACCTGCTGGGATCACAACGTCCGGGCCGACTTCGGTGATCCGACCGCCTTCGACCAGGATGATCGATGGGCCCAGCGGTGCGGCCGAGAGTCCGTCGATGACACGCCCGGCGTGAATCGCCACGGCAGCACCACTATCTTCCTGCGCTACCGATCCAAGCGCCTCGGCCGTTGAGGCGATCAAAGCTACTGACACGAGACAGAGGATGTTCTTGAAACGATGACTACTACTCACGGTTGTCCTCTCCTTTTGCATACCTGCTAAAATTCCTAAAGAAATGTGGTGCGGAAGGGGGGATTTGAACCCCCACGCCCTTGCGAGCACAAGCTTCTGAGACTTGTGCAAACATTGGTCACAGCTTGTCATAGCCTGTCTTTACTGACAAAAACTTTCACAGCTAGTCACAGGTACGCACAACTGTCTAACAAATTGGAACAAATTGGAACACGCCGTAATCGAGTTGAATACACCACCAGCCAGCGGTAGGATTTAGTCTTCCGCTCGTATCGTCGGCAGCGTCCAAGGAATCCTATGTCCGACCGCCACGCTCGACTGATCGCCCTCGCTGTAATCGCCCTCGCGACGTTGAATACAGCCGCGTGCGCGACGGTGGAATTAACGCCCGAAGAAATACGCAGCGTAAGAATCTCCGGTCTACGCGC
>DASCOS010000023.1 GCA_036012125.1 Vicinamibacterales bacterium
ATCGCCCTCCTCATCAGAAAACGCGTGGTGTTTACGATGAACAGCTACCCACTGCTTGACGACAATGCCAGTCGTTAGCCATAGCCCCATTCGAAAAACAAGTGCTACAGTTGGATGCAGCGTGACCGCACGATGTGTAGCACTACGATGTAGATAGATCGTCGTGCTGAACACAGCGATCTGCACAACGGCAGCAGCAGCGATCAACGCCAACACTAAGGAAGAGATCTCTCTACCTCCGAGGCCATCAGGCCGACAACCTGAGTATCGGCTACAGAAACCTCAACAGTAACGAAGACCATCCACACTACCATAATCACCTTCAGTGCGCAAAAACCGGCCCAATATTGCAACTATCCGACTGCTCAACCGTTGCGGCGCTCGAACTCCCGCATGAATTCTGTGAGCGCCATTACGCCCGCTTCCGGCATTGCATTGTAGATAGATGCCCGTAATCCTCCCACCGTACGATGTCCCCTAAGGCCATCTAAGCCAACCGCTGCTGCCTCTTGAATGAATCTTGGCTCAAGGTCCTGTTTAGCCAACCGGAACGTGACGTTCATCATCGAGCGACACGTTGGGTTAGCCACAATCCGGTAGAAGTCGCTACGGTCAAGCTCCTCGTAAAGGATCGACGCCTTCCTAGCGTTGCAAGCCGCCACCGCTCCAAGACCACCTTGTGTCCGCAGCCACTCAAACACCAGGCGAAGCATGTAGATACCAAAGACAGGCGGCGTGTTCTGGCGCGAACCGTTGTTGGCCAATAGTCGGTAACTCAACATTGACGGCAAAGTTGCTGGCGAACGTGCCAGTAAATCTTCGCGAATGATGACAAGTGTTACCCCCGCCGGGCCTAGATTCTTTTGAGCACTAGCGTAAATGACGCCGAATCGAGCGACTGGAATCGGTCGACTGACGATGTCCGACGACATGTCGCTGACAAGCGGCACCGTGCCTGTTTCCGGTAGGTCGGTCCATTGTGTTCCGTAGATCGTGTTATTCGATGTCATGTGTACGTAAGCAGCTTCCGGAGAGAGAACAATCTCGTCAAGTCGTGGCACGCGAGCGAACTCTTCAGCCTCCGTCGACGCAGCTATATGTACCCTGCCGATCTTCTTGGCCTCCTTAACGGCCTTCTGTGACCACACCCCTGTCACTAAATAATCGGCAATGTCATTTTCCGCGAGTAGGTTCATCGGCACCATCCCAAATTGCAAACTGGCGCCACCCTGCAAAAACAGTACGCGGTAATCCGCCGGTACACTAGCTATCTCTCGAAACGTACGCTCCGCGTCCCGTAAAATCGCATCAAAATGGGTCGACCGATGACTGATCTCGAGCACCGACATACCGACGTCGGGCAACGCTAGCAAGTCACGTTGGGCTGCCTTAATTGCCGCCTCAGGCAAAACAGCCGGTCCAGCGCTGAAATTGAAGATGCGGTGTGTTGTCATGTAGGCAACCTGCTTGGCCGGTGTTCATACAACCAAATGAATCAATAGCCCATCACGTAGCTTCGGTTCAAACCACGTGGACTTTGGGGGCATGATGCTGCCCTCATCAGCGATCGTCATCAGGTCATCGACGGTGACCGGAAACATGGAGAACGCCACTGCCGCCTCACCTTGATCCACGCGCTTCTGCAGTACTGCTGCCCCCAGGCTACCGCCAACAAAGTCGATACGCGAGTCCCTGCGAATGTCCCCGATACCAAGAAATGGAGCCAAGATGTCCCGATGAAGTCGCGCCACATCTAGGGAATCCGCACGATCCACCGAGTGACCACCCTCCGTTAACTTTACGTTGTACCAGGTGCCGTCGAGATACATCGCTACCTCGCCAGCCCTAGCCGGCATGGGTTGCCCAAGTCGTAGAGATAATTTTGCCTTAAGCTGATCAAGGAACTCCTGAGGCGACTGCCCTTGTAGATCCTGAACAATACGGTTGTAAGGCAAGATGCGGACTTGATTGTGCGGAAAGGCTGTAGCTATAACCGTATCGGCCTCTACTGGCACCGTCGGCCGACCCTGACGCACAAACTCATCACGTGCGAGGCTAGCACTCGCCATTCGATGGTGACCATCCGCAACGTAGAGAGCTGATACGGCCTCAAACGCTTTCACCAGTGGATCGACATCCGCCGGCGGAACTCGCCAAACTGTGTGTCGCACATTATCCGACGCCTTGAAGTCGAAGAGCGGGATACCCGCACAAACTGATTCCGTGAGTAAATCGATCTCCGCGGTCGCTCGATAGGTGAGCAAAACTAGTCCGGTTTGCGCTCCCAATTCAGTTAGGTGTCGGGTGCGGTCAGCCCTCTTGTCCAAACGTGTGTGTTCATGCCGCTTAATCAATCCTCGGTCGTACTCGTCCAGCGAATAGCACGCTGTTAACCCCGTTTGCTCGTGGCTGGCAGTTTGTAAGCGATAGCAGTACAGGGATGGCTCCGCTTCAGTTACCAGTGGTGCCGAAACGCGAATCTCTAGAAACTTTTCGGCTGCTCGCACGTAAACCGCGTCAGCATACGGATCAGTCTCAGACGGCAGTTCAAGCTCAGCACGTGACACGCGCAGGAAACTTAGTGGCTCGCCACGTGCCAACTCGCGAGCTTCGTCGACATTCATGACGTCGTAAGGTGGCGACGCAACCCGCGACGCGGTATCTGGCACAGCCCGGAGAGCCCGAAACGAACGGATCGAGGCCATCTCGGTATTTTAGCGCACAGCCAAGGTTCTACTCCGCGCAACCAAAGAAGGACGGCACAGACGACCAGAGGAAATAGGCCAACTTTTGAGTGTTAGGGCGCACCTGCTGCCACTTTGAGCACAGCCGGGATTGGTGGACCATCGACAAGCAATCCAAATATTCGTTCTCGCTCCGTTCGGAACAAGCTGAGATGTTCGGCGGGTACTGGCTCCCCCGGTGGCATTTTTCGATGCTCAACAAGCGGATTTAAGAAAACGCCATTCTTCTTTAGCCGGTAGTCAAGATGTGGACCCGTAGCGAGCCCCGTCGACCCAACCCGGCCAATGAACTGGCCCTGGGCAACCCGCACGCCCGGCCTCATCCCGCTGGCGAATGCCGAAAGGTGCAAGTAATAGGTTTCGTAGCCGCCAGTGTGGCGCAAGCGTACCATCCGGCCAGACCCACCGCTCCACCCAACTGACACCACGGTTCCGTTAGCCACCGCGATCACTGGTGTGCCGGTAGCCGCACCGTAATCCACACCAAGGTGTGCTCGACGTTCACCGAGAATCGGATGCATCCGATTGCGAGAGAAACGCGATGTGATCCGAGGTTCAAACCGCAAGGGCGACCTTAGAAACATACGCTTGAGCGATCGTCCCTCGTCGTCGTAGTAACCAGGGTCACCGCCCGGCGGCGTAAATCGAGTGGCCGTGATACGCCGTCCATCATTATTAAACTCTGTAGCTAGCACGTTACCGTAATCGTCGTATTCATCTTCACGGAGAAATCGTTCGAAAAGCACGCGAAATGAATCGCCGATCCGTAAGTCGTTATTGAAATCAATTTCACCGCCAAGAACATCGGCCATCGTAATCGCGAGTTGGACCTCCTCGCCCGCGCTATTGATCGCCGCAACCAACGAAGAACGGGCGGAATCAATTTCACCACTCATCGCGATGACAGCCCGCTCCTTGACGTAAGGGATGATTGTCGCCTGAAATCGACTCTCTCCAACCCGCTGAATCCGCAGGAAGCTATCCGAGTCGATATGGTACTTAAGTCTCACTAAGTTTCCATCGGTCGACATGACAACCTCATAGTCATTGGCTGCCCTCAAACGCCTCGGATCGAAGACACTACGCGTTTGATTGACGACCGCGGCAACAACATTGTTAGACAGGCCGAAGGATTCCAAGAGGCTAGCAAAAGTCGCGTTGCGGGGAACCGTGCCAGCCTTGACCGTCGACTCCGACGGTAGGTCAATATCGACAACATGGGCTAGCGCTGCCGCAGGCTCAAGGTCTGGATCCGCACAGCCAGTAGAACCGACCAAAACTGCTGTTGGGATCACAACTAAATAGCTGACCAGCCGCATGTTCCGCCCATTCTAGCATGGCCCTGAAAGGCCTCGTTACGGTAGTAAGGCGGTGCTTACCGAAGGCGTGTTATTTCGTTCCAGGCGCTCGACCTAGTCCATCGACAAGCCGTGCCACGCCAGCAGCGAATACCTCGGGTTCGGGTATCAAGCTACACACGATGAACGCTTCTTCGGGGAACTCAAAGAAATATCCTGGGTGCACAAGCACTCGGTGCTTTTCGAGAAGATTGAGAACACGCTGCTCTTCACTAACGACAGCCGGTACACGTACGACGGCAGACCAACCACCTCCGACCGGGAGCACTCGGCACGGGGGAACCTCAGCAGTAACTCGTTGCAGGACGTCAAAGTTGTGGCGGATCCGCGTTGCGATCTGCTCGTGCACACCACAACCACTCTCAAGGAGCGAGCCTAGCGCTCTTTGCACTGTGGTGGTCACCGATAAATAGGTGTCATAGGCTATCTCTAAACGAGCTAATGTTTCGGTAACCACTGAATCAAAACCACTCACCGCGATCCAAGCCAGTTTCAACTGTGGTAGTCCTAGCAACTTCGAGATACCACCTAGACTGAACGCTAAGGGTGCACCGCTACTGATGACACTTGGCTGTGGTGGAAACGGCGTTGCTACCGGATATGGCCGGAAGACTTCATCACCAATCAGCGCTAGTTCATACCTTTTGGCAAGTTCGGCCAATTCTTCGAGCTCCGTGTTTGTTGCATATGACCCAGTTGGGTTGTTAGGGCTCACGATAAGAATCGCGCGGGTACGAGATGAAATGGCGCTTGCCACGCTATCCAAATCGATCGACCACAACCCCGAATACTCGAGACGATAAGGTACGCTGACAACTCCGTCCAGCCGAGTGAGATGCTCAAACAGTGGATAGCTCGGCTGTGGCACGAGAACCTCATCACCAGGGTTGCACAAGATTTTAAAAAGGAGGGAGTAGGCCTCACTCGTGCTGGCTGTCAGGGCAATTTGTTGCGGCGCGACTATTACCGCTCCGCCTCTGAGGTGTGTCGCGATTGCGGCCCGAGCTGTAGGTAAACCGAGTGGATGGACTTCATAGTCCAAACTCGTCTCATTAAGCAAGTTGAACAGTCCCTTGGAATAACAGAGGCCGACCCGCGTCGGATTCGACACCGTGAGATCAATGAACGAGCTCCCACTTGCTTGCAAGCATCGCAGGGCACGTGTCAACGGGTTCGAGTGGAGAACTTCTGGTAATCTGGCCGAAAACATCGACGGAGAAGCCTACTCCACAATCTTGGAACGCTGAAGTCAAGCCCAGAAACCACCTATACCAATGGGCAGGCCTCAGAAACTAGGTAAGTTGCAATAGAATCAAGGATAATCGCTCGTTGTCGGATGCATTGGCTCCGATGAAACCGGTAAGGAACTGAGAATGCTTCGTGCATTATTAGTTGCAGCTTATTTCGCACTTACGGCATTGCCGTTAGTCGCTCAGCCTGGATCAATTGAATGGCGCACCGAAGGCATGCGGCGCATCGAGGGATACCTACCACTCTATTGGGACAATGATAGAGGTCGCCTGTTCCTAGAACTTACTCGATTCGAAACCGAACTGCTGTATCAAGTCTCGTTGGCAACTGGTGTCGGCTCAAATCCCCTCGGACTCGACCGCGGGAGGTTGGGCGCCACCCGTGTGGTGCATTTTCAGCGGGTTGGCCCGCGGGTGCTGATGATTGAACCAAATTATCGATACCGGGCGATTACGACAGATGCGGACGAGCGGCGATCTGTCGCCGACTCGTTTGCGCAATCGGTTACGTGGGGCTTTGAGGTCGAGGCCACCAGCGGCCCTCGGGTTCTCGTCGACGCCACAGAGTTCTTCTTGCGCGATGCTAACAATGTTGCTGATCGGCTCAGGCACCTCAACCAAGGGCGTTTCAGTCTCATGCCGACACGTAGCGCGATCAATTTGGCACGAACGCGGGGGTTCCCCGAAAACATAGAGGTTGACGCAAGGATTACATTCGTCGCCGAAGACGGATCCGACCCGGGGAGTCTACTGCAACAAACAACGCCCTCCCCCCGCTCGGTTACTCTTCGGCAACACCATTCGTTCGTCGAACTACCAGACCCAACTGAGAATGGCTACCGGCCGAGGTCCGTCGACCCACGCGTCAACACGTTAGGCATTTCATTCCATGACTATGCGATGCCAATCACCGAGTCGGTTGAGCGTGGCTGGGTCATCCGCCACAACCTCCAAAAACGGGACCCGACCGCACGCGTTTCCGAGCCTGTTGAGCCAATCGTCTATTACCTCGATCCTGGTGTACCCGAGCCAATCCGCAGTGCGTTACTTGATGGCGCTTCATGGTGGAACGATGCATTCGAGGAAGCGGGCTTCCAGAATGCGTTTCAGGTGAGACTCCTGCCGGATGGTGCTGATCCGATGGATGTCCGCTACAACATGATTCACTGGGTCCATCGTTCCACCCGGGGATGGTCCTATGGCAATCAAGTTATAGATCCCCGCACAGGCGAGATTCTAAAAGGTAACGTTCGCCTCGGTTCGCTTCGAGCAAGGCAGGACTACCTAATTGGCGCTGGCTTGGCACCACCCTACGGAACTTTCAACGATGCCGACAGTGCCTGGTGCATGGTGGCGGCTACGCCTGGACTCGAGTACTTGCAACCACTCGACCCAACTGCCGATCCAGAAGCTATGGTGTTGGACAGACTTCGTCAACTTGCGGCGCACGAGGTGGGTCATGCAATAGGTTTTGCCCATAACTTTGCGGCAAGTACCTATGGCCGGGCTTCGGTAATGGACTATCCGGCACCACTTGTCCAGATTCGAGATGGCCAAATCGACCTGTCGGACGCATATACGGAAGGGATAGGAAACTTTGACCGCTTCGCAGTGACCTACGCTTACTCGCAATTCGCACCCGACATTGACGAAGCAACCGCACTGGAACAAATCGTCAGCCAAGGTGTTGCAAACGGCATGTTGTTCCTAACCGATGCCGATACTCGTCCGGCTGGCGCTGCGCACCCGCTCGCGAATCTGTGGGACAACGGGTCGGATCCAGTGGCCATGCTCCGTCACGAAATGGACGTGCGGGGGATCGGACTTCGTCAATTCGGCCTTCGCAACATTTCAATTGGTGCGCCACTTTCCACACTCGAAATAGAGCTATTACCACTCTACCTGCACCATCGTTACCAACTTGCGGCTGCAGTCAAAGCATTGGGTGGGGTCCACTACACATACGCGATTCGAACCGTTAACGGACCAAGCCCACCTTCACCGTCCCAGATCGTACCAGTCAACCAACAGCGTGCCTCACTCGAAGCCGTTCTCGACACAATCAGCCCCGAAGCACTACTACTGCCTCCTGCGCTACTTGACCTGATGCCACCGCGCGCATTCCATTCTGGCGGCGTGACAACCGAACCGTTCGAACGACGAACCGCTATGACCTTTGATCCGATTACGGCGGCAATGACCGCGGCTGATTTAGCGATCTCAGCTCTCCTCCAACCCGAGCGAGCGGCAAGACTCGTGGATTTTCATTCTCGTGATAGTGAGTATCCTAGCTTCGAAGAAGTCACCGAGGCGCTCATGTCGAGAACCTGGGGCGCTCCGCCGCCCGGTGAACCACGGGCCGAGTTGATTCAACAGGCGGTCGAACGATTAACCGTGGATAGGTTAGTGCAATTGGCCGCCGACTCTACCGCCTTGTCTCAGGTGCGGGCGATAGCTAGCAATGTACTTTTCGAACTCGCTGAAAACTTAGATGGCGCAGTGTCAGCTCACGACCGGACTACACGCGACGACATCTGGCGATTTCTACAGCGTCCTGACGCAACATATTCGCCAACACCCGTCCCTCTCACACCACCTGGTGATCCAATTGGAACCCCTTCATTACCTCGACGGTAAGTGAATCCTTTGAATTCTCCAATCACCAGGTCCTTATTCAGTCAAAAGGCGCATCTGACATTGATTCGTCAGAATTGATCCATCGATACGGTCGCCCGTAGTAACACCGACGAACACTAATCGGCGCACCGCACCGGTCGTATCAGCGTCCCCACTCTCGTTCAAGGCGTGCGTATTGTGTGCGCGCTTCGGCCCACGCCTCCAGTTCGGTAGGCTCGTAGACGTCGTCTTCCATGTGACGGGCCACAGCCTCCCGAGCCTCACCAACATTCCCGAAACAACCGTCAGAGATTGCCTGAACGATCACATTGCCAAGTGCAGTCGCCTCAATGGGACCAGCTCTAACCTCACGACCAGTGGCATCGGCGGTCGCCTGGTTAAGGAAACGGTTTTGCGATCCACCGCCAATGATTCTGATGCCGACGATCGCACGGCCCGTCGCGTGCTCGATTGCCTCGACCACTGATGCGTAGCGTAAGGCAAGCGACTCAAGAACAACCCGTGCATATCCACCGTAATCGCCTGGCACGGGCTGACCTGATTCCCGTAGAAAGGCCTCGATCGCCCTGGGCATATCTGGCGGGTTGAAGAATCTAGGATCGTCAGGTAGAACGAATGCTTGACGAGCCCGGACCAAAGCGATTGCCCGGCTAAGGTCAATAAAATCTATAGCCTCTCCTTGTGTCGCCCATATTTTCCGGCAGGACTCAAGGATCCACATGCCAGCAATATTCTTAAGTAAACGATTCTTACCTTCTACGCCACCTTCATTCGTTAGGCCTACTTCCCGCGCCGTGTCGGTCAGTAAGGGAACCTCAGTCTCGATACCTAGGAGCGACCAAGTACCTGAACTCAGATAGGCCCACCCTTCGCCGATCGGCGCACCAACCACGGCGCTTGCCGTATCGTGCGTGGCAGGCGCTACAACCGTCATGTCCGGAAGCGCCAGTGCCCCGCGCACGTGGGAATGAACCCTGCCCAGTTGCACCCCAGGCTGCACTAGGTCCGGCATCACAGCGATCGGAAGGTCTAGTCGGTCAAAGAGTTCACACTCCCAGCGCCGTGTCGTCGCTCCTGCTAGTTGTGTGGTGCTCGCCATTGTTGCCTCACCAGTCAAACTCCCACAGAGATCGTGGTGAACAAGATCGGGCATCATAAGTAACCGTGAGGCATTCGCCGGCCACTCCCCTGCATCACGCTGTGCCACGAGCTGATAGACGGTGTTCAGTGCAAGAACCTGCACGCCGGTCAGGTGAAATAGTTCAATCGCCGGCACGGTCTTGAGTACACGTTCGACGACGCCTTCAGTACGCCGATCCCGGTAGCACACCGGATCCTCAAGTAAACGGCCATCAGCATCAATCAGACCATAGTCAACTCCCCAAGTATCCACGCCGAGACTAATTAGTTCTCCCTCGGCTCCTGCAGCCTTAGTGAGCCCGGTTCTGACCTCTTCAAATAGTTCCGAAATAGTCCAGCGCTGATGGCCCGACAAAACACGTGAGGTCACCGTAAAGCGGTGTACAACCTTTAATGAAACATTGCCGTCGTCAACGTGACCAACGACGACCCGGCCACTACTAGCTCCGAGATCGACGGCGACATAACACTTTCCTGACACGTGGTGAAGTTGTCCTTAGGGCCGGATGAGCGGTAGTCCCACGGGTCGACCGCCCCGCATAGCCGATCGGTCTGCCGCTAAGCAGACTTCCATCGTCTTCTGTGCATCGAAGACATTTAGGTGTGACTCACGCCCCGTGCGGACACAGTGCACTAGTTCGTCTATTTCTCCTTGAAATGGATGCTGCCGGACGTCAGCCGACGCTGGCATGTCGCACTCAACGCGGATGGCCGGGTTACCGTCGGCCGCACGCGTCTCCCGGAGGACCACGTCAGGGAACGGATTCGCCCGACGAAGCTCTGTGAGTGAAACTGCTTTGTCGTTCCAAAGAATGAGACCATCGACAAGCGTGGCGAGGTCTCCCATTAATTCGACTCCGAACGTGTAAGGCATCATGAAATCGGTCGAGCTTACCACCTGTCCGATCGCCCTTCGGCCAAGCTTTGCGTTGACCACAATCGAAGTCGGCCACTGGTAACCTTTAGTAAATCTCGTGTGGTACGCGCTCACCTCGGTGGGTTCCAACCCAGTGCACCATCGCATTGCGTCGACCGCATGGCAACCAGCCGCTAGAAGGTGACTACGTCCACTGTCGGCACGTCTCACCCACGACCAACCGGGATACCCACTTAGGATGCGGGACAGGTACTGAAAGCGTGCGTAACGGATCGTACCTAGCCAGCCTTCCTTGCGCATCCAGTGCGCGAAGCGGATGAACGGGTTGTAGTGCAGCACAAACGAAACGATTGTCCGAACCTTAGCTCGGTGCACCGCATCGCGAATCCGGACCAACTCACGAATGTCGAGCCCGGTAGGTTTCTCAAGCAGAATGTGTTTGTTCGCGTTAGCTGCAGCTACGGCTTGGTCGGCGTGTAAGTGATTTGGTGTAGCAATGACGACAATGTCGATATCAGACGCGTCGAGCAAATCCTGATACCGCCTGGTAAAACCAACGTCAGACACGTCCGCGTCAAAGCTCGCCAGTTTCTCCCGAGCGCGCACCTCCTGTCGACCACACATCCGAACGAGCCGAACGTGGGGATTCGCTTGGATCGCGCGCACGTGGGACGCCGCTACCCAGCCCGTACCGACAAGACCGACGCCGAGAGTTCTATTGGACAAGGTCATTCTTGCTCATCCGGTCTCTAGTCTCATCTGAAACGATAGCCGCTTGAGCAGCCTCGGACTCTTCGATTGGGTTGCAGTCGTGGTCGACGAGCAGAATATGCACTTCCTTCGGTCCATGCACTCCAATAGTAAGAGTTTGCTCAATGTCGGCTGTCCGACTCGGACCGGTTACGAACGCGACGTGACTACTGCACCTAACCAATTCATCGCACTCACCCATGAACACTGAGAGCGTCGGGTGAACGAGCGATGAGTGGAGGACCACCACATGTAGCGGCGGTAACAACCAAGCCAAACGCGATCGACCCGGTCCGCTACGAAGAACGACCGTCCCTGTATCCGCGAGTCCACCAACAGCACCAGTGAGCCCGGCGTCTGCGGTCGCCATCGCCGCCCACTCACGACTGAGCGTTTCTGCGTTAGCAGGCGTCGGCGGGTCCACGAGTTGGACGCCGTCATCGACCGCAGCTTTCATTAACTCCGAAATCGGTAAGTCATTGGGTTCCCAACTGATAAGCCGCTTGACGCCCGCATCACCTAATACACGCAGCACTATTTCGACAGAAAGGTCGCAACGGTCAGAGCGATGCACGATAGCGCCCACGGCTTCGGCTTCCTGCACGAAACGGTCGAGGAGCCTCGACGAATCCTTCGTAGGAATAGGCATCGGAGGGGCCGGTCGAGACTCCACCGGCACTCCCAACCGACCCGACCTGATTCGTTCTAAGATCGCACCCCGGCTTTCATTCATCTCCACTGCCCTCTTCACGATCACGCATCTCTTCGCTAAAAGTACGACTGGCGATCACCGGAAACTCCCGGGACTGCGTCCAGTTTGACAGTGGCGCCGGCAATCGGAACAGCCAGCCGTTAACGAAGAACATCCTCGTCAACTGGCGTACCACCGACACGCCGCACCTGAATAACCAAGGTTTCGTGGCCGCAATTCGATATAACCAGAAACCAACCCGAACCCACCGATTGCCCTTACCGGAATGAACAGTCTCGGCACGAAGCACTAGTAGCATCCGCGGGATGTCTATCCGGACCGGGCACACCTCGCGGCAAGCACCGCACAACGAACTGGCTTCAGGAAGTACGTGCCATGGCCCTTCCCGGTCAAGACTTGGCGTGAGCACAGCACCGATCGGTCCTGAATATACGCTGCCGTAGGCGTGTCCGCCAATCTGCTGATAGACCGGACATGCATTCAAACAGGCGCCACATCGGATGCACGCTAGGACCTCACCAACCTCGGTCCCGATGAGCCGGCTACGTCCGTTGTCCAGCAGTACAACATGTAACTCCTCCGGACCATCGGGGTCACCGCGGCGCGGCCCAGTGAGCAGATCCGTGTAAACCGTCAACTTCTGTCCAGTCGCAGAACGCGCAAGAACTAGTAGCATCACCGCGAGGTCATCGAGCGCTGGGACGACACGCTCAATACCCATCATCGCCACATGAATACGGGGAGCAGTGACGGTCAATGATGCATTACCTTCATTTGTCACAATTGCCAGTGAGCCCGTCGAGGCTACGCCAAAATTAACGCCGCTTATTCCCATTTCAGATTGCAAGAACACGTCGCGCAGCGCGGACCTAGCGGTCGCCGTCATTTCAACCGGATCGTCGGTCATCGGCACGCCTAACTTGTCCGCCAGTAACTGGCCGATCTGCTCGCGCGTCTTGTGCACGGCCGGCGCGATGATATGAGATGGCGTTTCGCCTGCAAGTTGGATGATGTATTCACCGAGGTCCGACTCGACAACGTCAAGACCGCCACTGATCAACGCCTGGTTGAGCTCAATCTCCTCGCTCACCATCGACTTTGATTTGACGACGCGCTTAACCGAGCGCGACCTAGCAAGGTCGAGGACAATCTCGTTCGCCTCCTGCGCATCGGAGGCCCAATGCACCTGTCCTCCTACCGACGTGACATTTGCTTCGAACTGTTCCAAATACTCGTCGAGCCTAGACAGGGTGTGTAGACGGATGCTCCGAGCACAGTCACGGACTGCATCAGCATCAGGAAGCGATGCTAATCCTGCAACACGTTTTGATGTGAAGCGTTCAGTCGTTCGATCAAGTGCGATGCGGAGCTGACCATCTGCTAACGCATGCGACACCCGTTGTTGAAACGACATCGACGGTGAGTTCATTCGGATTCCACCAAGACCTCGGCGAGATGTCGAACCGCAACATTCGAGCCACGACGCTTCAGTCCACCCTCAATGTGCATCAAGCACCCAGCATCACAAGCAACGACGGTGTCAGCCCCAGACTCCACGATCGCGTCGAGCTTCCGGTCGAGCATTGCGCTCGACAGTTCTCCCATCTTCACAGCGAATGTGCCACCAAAGCCACAACAGTCTTCGGCGCCAGGGAGGCTCACACACCGCGCATCGGCAATGCTGTCGAGTAGCTGGAGTGGCGCCGAACGAACGCCAAGACCGCGCAATAGATGACACGAGGGGTGGTAAGCAATCGTCCGTCGGCAACGCGCACCAACGTCGTGAACCTTCAGCACATCGCTGAGATACTGACTAAGCTCGTATGTACGGGCGGCTACACGCTCAACCTTCGAAGCATACGCCAGCTCATCAGCAAGTAGTGCACGATATCGGTGCACGATCATGTCACCGCACGACCCAGAAGGCACAACAATCGGCGCCGGTGATTTCTCCAATAGGTCGACCGTGTAACGTGCCATCGCCCGCGCATCAGCGAGACACCCCGAGTTGAACGCCGGTTGACCGCAACAAGTCTGGCCACTGGGCACGATAACCTTTACGCCGAGCCGTTCGAGTAAGCGCAGTGTCGCTAAGCCAGCAGCTGGTCGAATCGCGTCCACTAGACAGGTGGCAAACAACTGCGCTGAAAAAATGGTTTCTGACATGTCCTCTCAGTCAATTGGATTAAGAGTAATCGCACGTTGGCTATACCGAGATAACAGCTTCGGTAGAAATAATTCTATTAAGTGCATCCAGGAGTCTCATCGATATTGAATGAGCGCGACGCCAGTCATGACCAGCATTACGCCTATAACGCGCTCGATGCTTAACGAGTGCTGCGGGTAACCGACGACACCATAGTGATCAAGGAGGAGTGAGCCCACCATCTGACCGGCCACAACCGCCGCGACCAAGGTGGCCGCACCCAATCGGGGCGCCAACACGACCGCCGATGTGACGAAAGTCGCACCGAGCAGGCCGCCTGTCCAATGCCAGAAGGGCACACGACCGATCCATCCGGCCACCGGCAATCCGACACGACTCACAGCCAACATTAAAGCCAGTACGCAGGTGCCGACGCTAAAGGAAGCGAACGCGGCCCACAGCGGGTGACCTATGTGAGTGCGAAGCTGCGAGTTGATGCCCGCCTGCAAAGGCAGTGCGAGGCCAACGAGCACAGCAAAAAGTAGATAACTAGTCATTGGAGTTTACCCTCGAGCCTCAGCGGGATTACCACATAGTGAACACTACTTAACCACTCGCCTTCATCGTCCGCGCAATCTTCGCCCACACATCGCGGAGTGACACGGTGCGATTGAACACAAGTTGGCCGTCCGAAGAATCTGGATCGACACAGAAATACCCAAGACGTTCGAACTGGCATCGGTCTCCCGGTGCCATAGACGCCACGCTCGGCTCAACGCGGCACGTGTTGATTACTTCTAAGGAACCAGGATTGATCGCCTCAAGGAAATCGCGGTTTTCCCCAGGATGTTCATCGACGAATAGACGGTCGTACAGCCGCACCTGAGCCGTTAGGGCTTGCTCGACTGAAACCCAATGTAACGTCGCCTTCACCCTGCGGCCGTCTGGAGACGCCCCACCACGGGTGGTTGGGTCGTAGGTGCACCGTAGTTCAACAATTTCACCCTGACCATTCTTCACAACGTCGACACAAGTGATGAAGTAAGCGCCTCGGAGACGGACTTCACGACCAGGTGCCAACCGAAAAAATTTTTTCGGCGGATCCTCAGAAAAATCATCACGTTCCAAATACAAAACCCGAGAAAACGGGACCTTGCGGGTGCCTGCATCAGGGTTTTCAGGGTTGTTAAGAAGGTCCACCTCTTCTATCTTTTCTTCCGGGTAGTTCTGGATCACAACCTTGAGTGGCCGCAGGACCGCCATCACGCGAGGCGATGTCTGGTTTAGTTCTTCCCGTACAGCATGCTCAAGTACTGCAACATCAACTACATTCTTCCGCTTAGCCATCCCGATCCGGTCACAGAACGTGCGGATGGCTTTCGGCGGAAGCCCTCGGCGACGCATCCCCACCAAGGTCGGCAGGCGCGGATCGTCCCATCCAAAAACCAGCCCCTTCTCAATAAGCACTAGGAGCTGGCGTTTACTGAGTACCGTATAGGACAGATTCAATCTGGCAAATTCGATCTGCTGAGGGTGACATGTCACCTCGGTCTCAGTAAGCACCCAATCGTAGAGTGGTCGGTGATCCTCAAACTCGAGCGTGCACAGCGAATGCGTGATCTGTTCAATCGAATCTGACAATGCGTGCGTGAAGTCGTACATCGGGTACACGTACCACTGATTACCCGTCCGATGGTGTGTTGCACGTCGAATTCGATACAAGGTCGGATCACGCATGTTCATGTTGCCGGATGCCATGTCAATCTTGGCGCGCAGCACTTTCGACCCATCCGGAAACTCGCCGGCACGCATTCGGGCAAACAAGTCCAAGTTCTCTTCAACCGATCGATCGCGATATGGGCTCTCCCGACCCGGCGCGATCAGCGTGCCACGGTATTCACGGATCTGCTCAGCACTAAGATCGTCGACGTAAGCTTTACCCCTTTCGATGAGGCGCACAGCATAACCATACAGCCGCTCAAAATAGTCCGAAGCATAGTAAAGGTGCTTACCCCAATCAAAACCAAGCCAACGGATATCGTCTTGAATAGCATTAACGTATTCAACGTCCTCTTTCGTGGGGTTCGTGTCATCAAACCTCACGTTACAGGTGCCTCGGTAGTCCGCTGCGACCCCAAAATTTAAGCAGATTGACTTGGCGTGACCGATATGGAGGTAACCGTTGGGTTCAGGCGGAAACCGAGTCGCTATAGGACCGTCATGCTTCTGATTGACGAGATCGGCAGCAACGATCGTACGAATGAAATCGAGCGGTGGGGTTGAGCCCGTGTCCTTATCGGGGGTGCCTGGCGCACCAGTGGGCCCCTTAGTTGGTGGGGTCATGACATCATTCTATAGCTATAGTGTGATGACCTGACCGTCGATCGCTGAATCTATTTCGAGTTCTTCGAGTCAACTGAGTACGTCAGGGCCCATGTGAGTCAGAAGTAGCCGTCGGCATTCTATCAAGGCTCCGAACACCTGGAGCGCTCGTCCACACAAGGGGTCTTGGAACGGAACAACCAAGACAGTAGATAATTCGGGTCACCCAAGCAGTCGCTTGATTTCATGCCCTCATTTGGCATTTGATTAGCCTAGTCGGCAGCTATTCTTTTCCATCAACCAAGGAGCTTTTTTCAAGATGACCTCGTCCATTCGGTTATTCATTATCGTTATCGTCGTGCTTTCGTTTGCGCTCGGTTCGTTCACGGCTCGCGCTCAACGTTCCGGTCCGGAGGTCGAATACGCTGCCGTCCAGGGGGGGCTACCGTTCTCACCTTACGTCAGGGTAGATAACATGCTTTACCTCTCAGGCCAGCTCGGTACCATGCCAGGCGGTGGCCTTGCAGAAGGAGGAGTTCAAGCAGAAACACAGCAGACACTCGAAAACATCCGTAACGTCCTCGAGAGGGCCGGCTCGTCTATGAACAATGTGGTCAAGTGCAGCGTCTTCATGGAAGACATGAACCAATGGCCAACAATGAATGAGGTCTACGTCACCTTCTTTCCTGAGCATCTCCCGGCGCGTAGTGCCTTCGGCTCCACTGGACTCGCACTCGGAGCAGCGCTTGAAATCGAGTGTTTGGCAACCGTGGGTAATTAGGCACCAACCACGGGCACAGCTGAGGGCGCTGACCTCTCGTCCCCGGGATGGAGGCGGTAACTTACACGTCTATGCACAAAACCGTCGGATGATTTCCTCGTAGATTTCGGCGCACGTACCAAGGGAGGTGACATCAATCGACTCGACTTCGGCGTGTAGTCCTTCTCCGCTTGGCCCGCAGATAACGGTGGGAATGCCGACGTCACCCAAAAGTGCAGAGTCGAGCCAGCCTGTTTGCGTCATCGTTGTGGACGGCACACCCGTGACCGCTTCGATGGCGGCAGCCGTCGTCTTTACGATTTGGGATCGCGGGTCGGCTTGCCATGGATTGCGCACGAACATAACCCTAGAACTGGCGTGGAAGGCTGGGTCTTCGGTAGAGAGACGAGAAATAATCTTTTCAAGCTCCTCGGCAACACTGTCGGCTGTTTCCGGTGGGACGGTACGGCGCTCAAGCTTCAACGTGCAGCGGCCGGGATAGGACGACATCTCACGACCACCATTGATGAGTGAAGCGTGCACTGAACCAGCACCGAGTAACGGATGTCGGGCACCGGCCGCCAATTGTCCCTGTAGTCGGTCAACCTCCACAAGCAGCTTTCCCATTTGCGCGATTGCGTCGACACCAAGATCTGGCCTAGAGCCGTGCGCAGCCTTACCTTCCGTTACAACCTCAAGCCATGTAAACCCTTTGTGACCGACACCGACCCGTAATCCAGTCGCCTCAGTGTTCACTGCCCCATCTGGACGTCGTAACCGGCCCTGACGGATATCATCAGCTATCGCGCTTGTGCCGATGCTCGCATATTCCTCATCGGCCACGTATGTAAAGATGACGCTCCCGCGCAGTGTCATCCCGCTATCGATGAGACCTTTGGTAGCCGCCATCGTCGCAGCGAGCGACCCCTTCATATCAATGGCACCGCGACCGTAAAGCCTCCCATCGCGCACCTCACCGGAATACGGTTCCGCCATCCCCTCTACACCGACGGTATCCATGTGACCGTTGAAAAGAAGCGTCTGGCCACCACCGGCACCTTTCAGCGTCGCGATGACGTTAGGCCTTCCCTCAGCAATCTCTCGCACCTGGACCTCCAGTCCCCATCCGTCCAGTGTGTCGGCGATGTAGTTAGCGATCTTGGCTTCACCGTCAGCGCCAGTCACAAGATCGGGATTGACAGAAGGAATCCGAACAAGATCCTGGAGTACAGTCGTAGCAAGCTGGTAGTCAACAGTCGGCATCGTTTACTTTCAACCCGTTTCGTCGTGGATAGCTACCGCCACCTGCCCAGTTATTGAAGCTGTAGCCCCGCCGTAACTTCTTACCTTCTAATCGTTAGTGAACGGAACAAGCGATAGCTAATCGTCCGGCCACTCGTGTTTCCCGCGGTTGGGCCGCGCTATGCCACGTTCTGACTTACGGACGAACACCGCCAACTCAGCACCACGTGAATTTCCTTCACTACTGAGCGTGTCAAGTGTGGCCAGCGCGTCCTGCAATTTCACCCCAGACGCGAAAAGCACGCGATAGGCCTCTTTGATTTGACCTATTTCCTCGACACCAAGGCCTGCTCGGCGGAGACCGGTAACGTTCACTCCGAAGAGACGCGCCGGATGCCCATCAGCAACGCAATACGGCGGTAGGTCCTTAATTACTTTCGATCCACCGCCGATCATCACGAGTGTGCCGACCCGGATGAACTGATGTACTTGTGCATGTCCTGACACGAAAACGGCGTCACCGATTGTCACGTGACCGGCCAAGTTGACTCCGTTGGCGAGAACCACCCTATCTCCGAGTGTGCAATCGTGAGCCACGTGACTTGTCGCCATCAACATGCACTCGGCACCTACGCGGGTCATCGCGCCAGGCGTCGAGCAGCGATGGACCGTGACATATTCGCGGATTGCTGTCCGCGGACCGATCTCCACGCCACTAGCACCACCCTTGAACTTTAGGTCCTGCGGTATCCCCCCGATCACAGCTCCCACCGCAACGTAGACCTCCGCACTTAACGTTGTGCCACGATGTATCACGGCATGCGGGCCGATTTGGCAACCTCGCCCAATCCTTACTCCCTCCTCAATGACGGCCCCTGGACCAACAATGACGTCGTCGGCTAATTCGGCCTCTGAATCGACATGTGCGGCGGGGTGAATCCTCGGCATCTGTAATCCTGCACCACTTGCTTTAGACGAACCGTTTGTGACCAAACATCACTCTATTCACAAGCCCCGCAACTTTCCGGCTTTCCGTAATCAATATCACGCTATAGAAGAAATAGCTCAAAACGCTATCTCATACGTCACACAGCGCTACGGCCTCACGCAGCGAAGTCAAAGGGTCGCGTGTCGGTTTAAACTCATGTGCAACATACCCGTCGAAGCCTGTCTCAACGATCGCACGACAAATCGCTGGCCACTGTAACTCCTGGTTCTCATCCAACTCGTTTCGCCCCGGCACACCGCCTGTGTGGTAATGCGCAATACTCTCAGCGTTATCTCGAATTGTCCGGATGACATCACCTTCCATGATCTGCATGTGGTAAATGTCGTTCAGTAACTTGACACGCGGTGAACCCACCCGACGAATGATCTCGGCACCGAACGGCGTCCGGTCACCCTGGTAGTCTGGGTGATCAACCTTACTATTGAGCAACTCAACGCATATCGTAATACCGTGCTCCTCTGCCGAAGGTGCCAGCCGACGCAAACCGTCTACACAGTTACGAATAGCCTCGGGATCACTCATGCCGCGCCTGTTGCCGAAGAATGTAATAAGGTTCGGCACTTTTCGTTCAACCGCGCGGGGCATCGCCTGTTGAAGGTTGGTGACGATTTCGTTGTGGTTTGCTCGCACGTTTAGGCCATCTTCGATTGTGCCGCCGCCGCCATACCCCATCGAGCAAATCAGACCGTACTCGGCGGCAATATCCCATTCGTTTTCCTCCAATAGATCGATCGCCGGTAGTCCCATCTCGGCCACGGCTTCGCAGAACGTGGGAAATGGAATGTCGATGTAAGGCCAACGGGAGACCGATTGCTTCAACCGACCATTTCGTACGACGCGACCCTGAGCCGAGACGATCGCCGGAGCGATCGCCGAAGCTCCTAACGCCGCACTAACTTCGCCGATCGCGGTACGCCTAGAGATTTTCCTCATTCTTTGCTGCCCCATGCTCGTACACCCCACAGCCTTGTGGATTTGAATCCTAGATTAAACACCACCACAACGTCATGCGGCCCGATAAGTGTCTACGACGAATTTACGTTCGGCCGAAGCCAAAATATACGGAAACGCTGGGATTATATCGTGGCAGAAGATCAAGTATTCTGGAATGTAAGATGGTCAGGATCTGCTTTGTCTGCCTAGGGAACATCTGCCGCTCGCCGACCGCGGAGTCCATCATGAAATCGCTGATTCACGGCGCTCACTTGGACGACCAAATTGAAGTCGATAGTGCTGGCACAGGCGCTTATCACGTGAGTTCCCCTCCAGACTTGCGGGCCAAGAAAACTTCCGAAGCTCGAGGAATCCAACTCAATAGCCTCGCACGCCAATTCACCGCTGAAGATTTTTCAACATTCGACTATGTGATCGCAATGGATTCCAATAATCGTCAGGACTTACTTTGCCTTGCGCCCAATAGTGCAACAGAAGCCACTGTCCATCTCTTGCGCGAGTTCGATCCCACCGCTCCGGCCAACGCAGAGGTGCCTGACCCTTATTACGGTGGACCCAGAGGGTTTGATGACGTGTTCGACATGTGTGAGAGGGCCTGCAAGGGTTTACTCACAACAATCCGTGCACGGTATCAGCTCGTCTGATTACCATGCAGGTCGATACTCAAAGAGCAGTGGCGCAGGCACTCGGGTCCAGCATAGCCTCAACACATCAACTAACCGGTGGCAGCATTAATAATGCCTTCGCTGTAAGACTCGACGATCAACGTGAAGTCTTTGTTAAGACAAATCCTGGATCCGACCCGCGGATGTTTCCGACGGAAGCACTCGGTTTAGCTTGGCTGAACACCGCTGAGGCGATTCGGGTGCCAAAGGTACTGGCCGTGAGCGACAGTTCAAACTCGTCGCCGGCGTTCCTAGTGCTCGAGTTCATCACTTCGGCTTCGCCAGCCTCTGATTTCGCTGAGCAACTCGGACACGGACTCGCCAAGCTCCACGCGAGTGGTGCAGACGGCTACGGTCTGGACCATGACAACTTCATCGGTACGCTGGCTCAGGATAACGCTATGTGCGCAACCTGGGCAGAATTCTATGGCGTCCGGAGAATCGAACCCCAGGTCCGTCTTGCTGTAGACCGTGGGGTCGCCCCGACTACCTGGACACAGACTTTCGGGTCACTCTTGACTCGCCTGCCTGACCTTGTTGGTTCGGAAGAGCCTCCCGCTCGACTGCACGGAGACCTTTGGACTGGGAATCTGCACACGGACGACAACGGAAGTCCCTGCCTCATTGATCCCGCAGCCTACGGGGGCCATCGAGAAGTCGACCTGGCTATGTTGAAGTTATTCGGCACTCCGAGTGAGCGCTTCGACCGCGCATACAATGAGATGCTCCCATTAGCAGCCGGAGCGTCCGACCGAGTACCGCTTTATCAAGTTTATCCGCTACTGGTACACGCGAACCTCTTCGGCGGCCACTATGTAAGTGCGGCGGAGCAAGCGCTTGCTCACTACACCTGACGAATCTGTGACCTGTTAATAATGCATGTCCTACTCGTTTTTGACTACGAATCCCAGAGTCAGTGCGGCCTGCAACCGTGTTGCAGCACTAGTTCGTAATGATCGCCCGCTCGACGTGGCGTGCGATGAAATTGAGCAACTTTGGAATCGGCAACAGCGTCCTAGTGGTAGTCAGGAGCCAAGCTCCGAAGACTATAACTTAGAAAACGAAGCGTGATGCGCTTGAAGGATGTTCCAGACGCCGAGTGTGAGGACCGGAATGACGAAGACAATGATAAAACCCCACGTGATCGTGCCGTAACCGCTTGCGATCAGTTCCATTAGCCCGACCTGGGCTGATAGAGCCCCTATGGAAAGCATCCCGATAGCGATTGCCGGACGCAGGCGGACAGGCATTTCGAGACCACGCTCTGCATAAGTCGCAGCCAACCGCTCATTGACCGCGTGCACTAGGCCGGCTCCTGTTTCGATCAAAGTGCCAAAGAGAACAACTTGAAACACGATCTGAAATGCACGGGAGCCGACTAGCTCAAGGAGTACATTCGCTGGCACAGCCTCGCTTAGAATCGCTGGATACTGGCCTACCATGGATATGTAGAACAGTAATCCAGGTAACATCGCGATCGGACCCGTCAGGGCGCCCGCGCCAAGAGCTTGCCTGCGCGTCTCCGAATGCCGCATGCAGAAGAGAATCGCGGGGATCATCTGCAGGTTGTAGCCCGCGTAGGTCACGCCTCCTAACAACCAACCTTGGCCAATTGCCGATCCGCCCAAACCAGCCGCTATTGCATCGCCAAACCGTGACCAGCACAAAACAAAAAAGACGCCGTAAGCCGCGTACAGAACGAACGACCAACTAGCCAAAAAGCGTTCAATCGCTGGTGTGCCACGCAGTGCGAGGAAGCCAATCGCGGCCATCATACCGATCACGCCAACGAGTAACGGCGCACCAAAAGTCTCGTGCAAAATAGCGCCCGCCGCCGCCGCAACTACCGCCAGCACCAGAAAGCCTTGAAGGAAATAAAGAATTTCGTATAAAAACCACCCACGCCCAAGCAAGTGGGTGAAGAACGTTCGGTAGTCGTAGCTCTGGGTGAGCCGGGCAAGCTCAAAGCTTGAGGCCGCGACCGCGCTCCATATGAGTGTTGCCACCCCCATCGCGAGTAACCCGGTAAGGGGGCCAAGCCTGAGAAAGAATTCCACGAGCTCACGGCCCGTACCGTAACCACCCGCAATGACAAGCGACTGAAAGACGAAGCCTGGTAGTAGGTACTTCTGAAAGAACCGAGACTTCACGACCAACCTCCCGGCTGTGGTTTTCTAGCGCAACGCATAGCAACGGCTTCGAACCCAACCCTTCTCACCACCCGCGGGCTACTTGGCCGCAAGTCGCCTTTGCACAAGGCCTTGGAGCATTTCGAAGTACTGCTTCCCCGTGTCGGTTTGGGTTGCCGCCCATTCGAGATGCTGGAATGACCGCGGAGAACCTTCGGCTCGGATTTCGTCTAAATACGGTGCGACTTTCGCAAACAAGAACAGCCCCTCACCGTTGTTTTCGATCCAGAAGTCAGTAGCGACAATGCCGTGATGGGCCATGCCGAAGATCATCTCCCAATAGGAAGTGACCTGACGCCAAGCCGCGTTAACCGGGTGACCGGGGGCACTGTACGCCTTCACATCGTCATAACTTCTCGGCCAAAAACCATTGATTGCATCTCGGGAAGTACGCATGAGGGTCTCCCGTCTGAGCTCGTATACTCGCAACAGCAGGTCAGCATCTTGATACGTCGGCTTTTGACTGGACATTCAGTTACCCCCAACATGAAAGATATGGTTCGGCTCTATGGCGGATTATATTTTCGTTGATGGCAATTCGCCGACCCTCGCTTCCAGTTCGGCGATTCGCGTTTGGACCACTTCCAATTCGGCCTTCCATTTTGGCAGCCGACTGGCCGTCGCATGCTGAGTCTTCCACTTATTCAGCGGTCGAGCCGGTGTCCCACCGACGACCTGCTCAGGGCGGACTTTTTTCCCGGAGAAGACACCAGCCTGCGCGCCTACCCGAGCGCCTCGTCCAATCGTGACGTGATCTGCAACGCCAACCTGACCAGCCAGCATGACATCACGTTCAATAATGGCGCTTCCAGCCACTCCGACCTGCGCCGACAGAATAGTGTGTTCCCCAATACTCACGTTATGACCAATCTGCACAAGATTGTCGAGTTTCACACCCTGCCGTATCACTGTAGCATCCAATGCACCACGGTCGACCGTCGTGTTCGCGCCAATCTCGACATCATCCCCAACCTCTAACCGTCCAATTTGTGGAAATTTATGGTAGACACCATCGTCAACGACATAACCAAAACCGTCATTTCCTAACACTGCGCCCGCATGCACGGTAACCCGGTCACCAATCGTGACGCCTGAATAAAGCACGACGTTCGGATGCAGTACGCATCCAGTGCCAATAATGCTCTGCTCCCCGACATAGACACCTGGACCAACGTCAGTGCCGGCACCAATACAAACCTCGTCTTCAATGACCGCACAAGGTCCAATCCTGACACCCTCATCGAGGCTCACCCCGACACCAATAACCGCTGATGGATGCACTCCTGCAATGAACGGTTTCTTGTCCTGGAAGAGTTCGACCGTCCGAGCGAAGGCAAGCTTGGGGTTCTTGACTTGAATGAGTGTTTTAGAATCCGATGTCACACCGATAGGGACAATTAAACATCCAGCTGCTGATGCAATTGCCGCCTTAGCTCGCTCAGGCACATCGATGAACGAAATGTAGTCAGCCTGCGCCTGCGCCAGCGATGCTACACCTCTGATGAGTTGAGATGCGTCGCCCACCACTTCTGCACCGAGGCTATTCGCAATTTCCGCAACCGTCTTGGCCATGTCCTCCTACCCCTTCCATGACAGGGCGCGGGAACAACCCGCGCGTAAGACACAAGATCTTCAGAACTGTCACATGCGCCGGCGCACTAAGCCCTTGCAACATCGCTTGTTGCACTACGATAGAGCACCACCCTTTTTACGGTGATCTCGGTAGGCGTCCGTGAGGTTTGGCACGACCGGACCAATTCAGCCAACCTCAGTCGATGCAACAGTGGTCCTGGCAGCTCAGTCACTGACGAGCGGAAGCCGGACCCTGGTTAGTGGTTTCCGAACCGATCGACGCGATGATCCGTCTATAGAACTCGTTACTCGCCCGTCCTTGGTGCCACCGCCACACAACTACCAGGTCATGCTCTGGATCAACCCAGACCGTGTTTGAACCATGGCCGCTTGCACGGTAAGCGGTACGTGGCGCGTCTGGCCAAGCACGACCTTCTGTGTTCAACCACCACAGGTAGCCGTAATCGGGCCCGACCTCACCGCGAGTCAACGCCATTTGGATCCATTTCTCTGAGACCAGCTGTTCGTTCTTCCACTTGCCATTGCGCAAGAACAGTAGGCCGAACCTCGCATGATCGAAAGAATTGATCCAGATACCCCCTCCCCAGCGGGTACCACCAGTAACCGACCTCATCGTCTGGCTGTTAATCACAACGTCGGAGTTCGAGTAACCGTGGTATGACCAAGAACTGGATGCTCCGATCGGGTCCATGATTTCGTCCCGGAGTACGATCGGCAACGGCTTCTCAAACAGACGCAGTAGCGACAATGCGAGCCGATTAATCCGTACGTCGTTGTACTCGTAGTAAGCGCCTGGTGCTTGGAGGTCGCGTGGTTCTCGCTCGGCACTGCCGAATTCCACGCTGCCGATAAAGTCACTACGGCGATCCCAGAGCACACCCTCCCACTCGGTAGTCTGCTGCAAGTGGTGATGCCACGTTACATCGGCGTTCTGTGATGAATCATAGCCACCGTCCTTCACATACTGCCCGACTGGATGATGCACATCGGTAAACAGGTCGCGGTCGTATGCCAGTCCAGCAATCGTCGAGAGATAGCTTTTGGCAGCACTGTAGGTCGGGTCGACCCTGTCAGTCTCACCGAACTCCGCCACGATATAACCGTGTCGGATCACGAGCCCATTAGTGTGAGCCCTGCGCTTAGGTAGTGGGCCAAGCGGCTGACCGAAGATCTGTTCCTGATCCGAGAAATCCATCGGCTTACTCGTCTCGTTAGCCTCAGCAAAGACAATCGCTTCAGCCAAAAGGGTTGAATCCATGCCTACTTCTTCAGGCGCCTTTCGCTCCCACTCTCCAGGCGGCGGATAATACTGCGCCTGCGCCAACACTGAGGAGGAAACGGTGAGGACAAGAACTGATGCGAGCAACGTACGGAAAAGCTTCATGACAACCTTCCCTTCAGCAGCAAGGTGGACTGACGACCGACCCATACTTTAACGCGGAACCACCTGAAAAAGCAGGCGGTGCTCTTTTGGCTGTGAACTCGAGCCGCTCGTGTGTGGGAGCGCCAGAAAAGTGATGGAACGTTCGATGAGTGATTTAACCGATCGGGTCGGCTAATTTCAATTTGTCAAAACCACAAAGAATTAACCGCGCGTAAGGAGCATAAGCCCGAAGAATGCCTGGAAGTGCCCGAACCTACGCCGTACGGTTCGTGATTTCGATCAAGTGATATCCAAATTGAGTCTTGATTGGACCATGCACCTTGCCGACTTCTTCGCTAAACACCACTTTGTCGAATTCGGGTACCATCCGTCCGGGATTAAACTTTCCCAAATCGCCGCCCTGCTGCCCCGATGGACACTGGGAATGCTCCCTGGCGAGCGCAACAAAATCGGCCCCATCGTCAACAATCTTCTTCTTCAGGTCCGAGCAGACATCTTCACTTTCCACCAAGATGTGTCGAGCTCGTGCGGTTGGCATCGAATTGTCTCCAGACGCGAATATGACCAGGATCAAAAACCACGTTTACGAGCACGAAGGCCACGGCGGCTGCCTTTCGGCTTTCCAGCACCGCCACGGCCCGCTCTGTCATCACCCCACGGCGACGGCTCGAACGGCGCATCAGGGCTTCGTGCCGCACGGGCACGAGCCTCACTCACCCGAATGGTACGCCCCTGCAGTTCCGCGCCGTCTAATTTCTCAATTGCCAGTAAAACCGTAGCGGCATCGGTAAATTCGACGAATGCAAAACCGCGTGGACGGCCCGTTGCTCGATCAGTAGGTAGGAAGACCTCCGAGATGGCACCGACTTCAGCGAACAGAGTCTCGAGATCTTGTTGAGTTGTTTCGTAGTTAAGATTGCCGACAAACACTCTTGAAGAAATAACGTGCCTCCCTAGTAATTCAATATCGCCTCGGCGGCCAACAAAACGTGTACAGCCTTCAAACCGGTGTCAACGTAGTCCGCTGATCGTGCCCGAAATGATCAAACTGGAACGCTGAAGTCTTAGGCGAGTCACCAATACAATACCCTGTCAAAGCCTTCCAGTGCAACGTGAGACTTCCCACTGCTGACATGGAACTCAGCTGATCTTCGACTGGTCAACAGTGCGGTGGGAAACGAGTAGCCAACGACCCTCACGCTGCTTGTAGACACGCACATACCGTGCCCGAAACTGCCCTTCGA
>DASCOS010000024.1 GCA_036012125.1 Vicinamibacterales bacterium
TGCTGGTCTCCGATTCAAAGCTCCGATCGACGAAGGTGTGTCTAGGCTCATTGTCACGATCAGCGATTTCCATGCTGCGTGAATTGTCGATCAAGATACCGAGGAAGTTTTGCTGCGGCACGATCGAACTCAGCACTAGTACCGGACGGAATAGGCAAAACACCACGGTGGCCAGAGCCATAAGCCGAAGGGCTGAGAGGATGTTCCTATCGACCGGCGTGCTCTTCCCCCGGGCACGGGCGTAGGTCGAGAGTGTGACAGCTGTGCCTACGACGATCACTACGCTGATGAGGAGAAGTGACCACGGCGAGGCGAGAACAAAGTCACCTTGCCTAAAGACCAGTGGTCGGTATTTGAAGAGTAGTTCGAAAAGGGTTTCGAACACGTTTGTTATCTCTATTCTCTAGTTTCCAAGTAACGGCCGGAGGCCACCGTGGCCTCTCAATGGGTCATAGCATAGACAATAAAATTTACGCCCATTTGAAATGCGTAGGTTGAAAAGTGAAGCGGATAATAAGGATTATCAGCCCACTCCCACGCATCACCTAGGTCGGTGTTCCAGTTGATCATAACCATCATGCGGCCATCTTTGTCGAAGATGGCACGGGTTTCAGGCACGTAGCCGTCCCGCTCCCAGGTCGGTCCCCCGTAGACAGCACGGTTCACCGCAGGCACTTGCACGACCTCGTCGATGTCATAGACGATATTAAAAATCGGATGGTCGAGTGGCACATCGACGATTGGGTACTCTGGTAGCACCCGCCGAATTTCTGTTTCAAAGTTTTGCCACTCCCAAGTGCCCCAGAAGTCGTCGACGAGTAAGAACCCGCCGGCCTCCAGGTAAGCACGAAGACCATTTACCTCTTCGTCGGTCATTGTCATGGAGCCGACCTCGAGTGCATAAAGAAACGGGAACCGCCGAAGGTCGGGATCGTTGAGCCGTATCGCGTTCTGACCTTGGTAGACACCCAGGTTCGTTACGCGCTGCAGAATTGAGATGAACTGCAGGTCAGCCTTCGGGTAGTCAGTGCTCCACCTGGAACCCCAGCGTCGGCCTCTGCCACCACTGTAGATCGCGCGAGTGAAATAAAATTCCCATGGACCAACTGGATGCTGGAGTGTCTGACGAGCGTAATCGGCCAGGCGCTGCATTCCGGCGGGCGGAGCAATACTGACATCGACTTCGACACGCTGCCAGGCAGGTAATATTGCGCTAAGCCAGAGGCTTGCGACGAAGACACCGAGGGCCACGTTCTGCCAGGAAAATAGCTGCAAGGGAAGCTCCGGGAGTCCGTTGTAGCGGCAGCGTAACACAACCGGCCGATCTGCTTGGATACCTAATTGATCGGCCCTCTCTAACGAACAGGCGACTGCTCGGGTGGTCGGTGTTGAGTCCTCCCGCGGCCGGACTGGTTCGGTGAACCGACCTGCGGGGCAAGCTGCTCCCAACTGGGGTTGTAGGGATCAGGCCAGTTCATCATGGCCTGAATCCACGAAGGCTACACCCTCGGCAAGTGCCACGGTTCACGGTAGGTTGGTGTGAGTAGCCGATTCGCGTCGTCGTTGTCACGGAACCGTTGAACCGACGAATCCCAATGAACCTTACGGTTCGTTCTGAACGCCGCATTACCCAAGTGTGCGTTGACTGCGGCAAGGCTACCGATTTCAGGGTTGCACCGAGGCTGCTCGCGCGTTCTCATGCACTCGATGAAGTTCTTGGTGTGCTGATCGAGACCGCCCTCGCCTGGTAGTGCTCGATGTTCGGGGACCGGGTCCATTTTGTAGAAAGGTTTGCCGGCTTCGGTGCCTGTTTCGGGAAAAACTTGCCACCGACTACGGTCAACAACTAACGTGCCCTCGTTACCAACAAACGCAACTCCGTGGTCACGTTGGAAGGGACCCAGGCCGATACCGACCGCATGTTCCCAGATCATTGAGAATCCGTCGAACTCGTAAATCGCCTGCAATGTATCTGGTGTTTCCTCGGCATCGTTTGGATAGGCGAACTTCCCGCCGCTTGCCACGACCGAATGAGGCGCCGTAGCATTCATTCCGTAAAGCACGATGTCGATGAGGTGGACGCCCCAGTCGGTCATCAGACCACCCGCGTAGTCCCAGAACCAGCGGAAATTGAAATGGAATCGGTTCGAATTAAACGGCCGTTTCGGTGCCGGTCCCAACCACATGTCGTAATCGACGCCTGGTGGCGCGGGGCCGTCGGGCACCATCGGCACGGGAGGCATCCAGTCCATGTAGGCCCAGGCTCGTGCAGTGCGCACTCGCCCAAGTTTGCCCGACCGCAGGAACGCAATAGCATCGTCCCAGTGTGGCCCACTGCGTTGCCACTGGCCGACTTGCACAACACGGTCGTAGCGCTTCGCGGCAGCTACCATCAACCGACACTCCTCAATCGAATTTGCCAGAGGTTTTTCAACGTAGACGTCTTTACCGGCTTCACAGGCCATGATCATCTGCAGGCAGTGCCAGTGGTCGGGTGTGCCGATCACGACAGCGTCTACATCACGATTTTCAAGTAGTCGGCGGAAGTCTCCATAGAGCGCTGGCACTGCGCCGGTCATCGCTTCAACTTCCTTGGAGCGTTTGCCTAAGACGTTCGCGTCTACATCACAGAGCGCAACGCATTCGGCCTCGGGTAGCTTGAGTAAGGAACTGAGGTCTGAAAACCCCATTCCATTGCAGCCAATGACCCCGATTCCGATTCGGTCAGTGGGTGCAGACTGCATAGCCCACAAGTCAGCAGGGGACAGCATCGCGACCCCCGCACTGGCGGTAGCGGAGTGTGTGAGGAAACGGCGTCGTGAGTGAACCATTCTTTTATCTCCCCAACAAGCAATGTGCGATCTTACGTTCGCGGTAAAACCGGAGAACCTTAGTTCGGCAGTTTAATAGGTAGTGTGCCAGAACCCGGAATTTCTCCCTTGAGTAACTTAGCGAAGGACTCGGCGTACGCAAACTGGTTCCCATAGAAGCCACCCTCACCGTAGCCCACAATGAAGGCAGCACTACCACGTGTACTATCCACCAAATATGGGTTGCCGTAAGACATAACCACAGTGGAACGTGGCTTCGCAGCGATCACTGACTGGACCAGGGCGACGTCCTTTGACCGGAGCGGGCCATTGTCGATGTAGACGGAGCGCGGATTGAACAACGACACAATAACGGTATCCGACTCACGTGCTGCGGCTACCACTTCTGAATAGATTGCTGGATCTACGTTCGGTCCAAGTGCGAACGTTCGACGGACGGGCAACGTCTGCTGGAGGTGCGTAGCAACATCCAGCGCGGCCTGTTGATATTGGGCCTTTTGGATTGAAATGTGGACGATGTTGCCGAGTGCATTCATATTCGTTGGCAAGAATCCATCATTGACCAGAACGGTCAAAGACCGGTCAGCCACGTCGCGCACTAGGTCGCGGTGGGCACGGATGCCCACTTTTGAATCGATCTGGGAGGGGTCTACGAACCGGTTACGATGGAGATTCAATCGAGCCTTCCAATAGAGAAGACGACGCACTGAATCATTAATCCTCTCTATTGGAATCTCGTCGTTCTCGACGGCCTCAACAAGAGCGGCAATCGCTTTAATTGCGTTAAGTGGTTTGAGCAGGGCGTCGTGGCCAGCCTTGACCGCCATAACGCTGACCCGTTCCGCGCCGAATCGGTCCACCACCTTGTCGTACCAGAGATCATCGGTTGTCAACACCCCCTCGAATCCAAGGTGCTCACGCACCCAGTTGGTGGCTAAAGCCGGCTCGACACTCGCTGGCAGGTCGGAGCCGTTGGTGAC
>DASCOS010000025.1 GCA_036012125.1 Vicinamibacterales bacterium
AAGGACACCTCCTTCGGAAAAACCTTCCAACGATACGGGGGCACCCCAGTTCTCCAGAGGCCGACCGGTCTTGGCGTCGAGTGCCCACAGAAAAAAGGCTGGCGTCGTGATGTAAATCACACCCCGTCCATCCACCTCACCATAGGCGGCTCCCTTTCCGTAAGCCTGCCTCGGAGAGCGCCTACGTCTGGTGGTCTCGGGCTCACGAAAAGTCCAGAGCGTTTCACCCGTCGCTGGGTCGATCGCCACTACCTGACGACGCGGCGTCGTAACCGTGTAGAGCATTCCGTCAACGTAGATTGGGGTTGACCGGGAAAAGTAGTCGATGTTTGGACCGAAGTTATCGCTACGCCAGACCCACTTCACCTCAAGGTCCTCAAAGTTGCCAGCATGAATTTGGTCCAGCGCTGAGTGCCTGGTGTGTCCCGCATCACCACCCAAATAACGCCATTCGCCGTCCTCTGTGCCCGGCAAACCCTGAGCGAGGGCGCTTTCAGAGGGCGCCATCAAAACCGCACTGACAAGGCCGAAGCAAAACAGAAGGGTTCTCATCCGGAAAGTTCGATGCCTAACTCTCATCGTT
Source organism: Vicinamibacterales bacterium (assembly GCA_036012125.1). Taxonomy (NCBI): domain Bacteria; kingdom Pseudomonadati; phylum Acidobacteriota; class Vicinamibacteria; order Vicinamibacterales; species Vicinamibacterales bacterium. The sequence continues at coordinate 584 of DASCOS010000025.1, forward strand.
ATTCCTCACTCTCTGCCTTAACCGGGGTTTGCATCTGGACAACCTACACTAAAGCTTCATACACCGGCATCTTAACAAACGACAAATACTCTTCGTCACGAACTCTGTACCGCCAGTTACCACTACTCGTACCGCATGCCATGCCGCTAGCGAAACCAAAGTGCCGAGGGTGGGAATCGAACCCACACGGCCCGTAAGAGCCACAGGATTTTAAGTCCTGAGCGTCTGCCAGTTTCGCCACCCCGGCATAAAGACAGCTAATCCATTTAATTCACTGGGTTTCGACTCTCCCAACTAACTCGGTCGACAGACACATAGAATGCCCGTCCGCATCTTAGCTAATTAGCCATCCTCTCCCAACTAATTCAGAATTGATACGTATAATTCACTTTTGTAGTCGCGCCACGTGACAGAGTCAGGAAACGATCATGACTCTTAGTCAAATCGTATTGCCAGTTCTGAGTATAGACGAGGAAGAACTCGCTGCCAGGCCTCAAAATCCATCGCAGCCTAGTAAATAGGCCTACAACCTCACTAACCGAGTCGTACTGAACGTTTCCCGTTACAGACGTCCAGGGACTCAAGTGCCATGCGCCAGACATTCGCACCAATTCGGTTGCAAACCTACCCGCAGGCAGGTCGACATCGTCTCGACGGAAGTTAGCCGAGATTGTGATTCCTTGGTATGGCCTTACGTCGACATTGACATTCGCCGACGTCCGATGACCGGACCAGAACTCTCCCTTGCTAAGTCCGAGGTGCCCCGATACAACCCGCTGAGTCGCCGTGCGCGCGTCGATTCGGAACTCACTAAATTGATACTCTCCGTTCAACAGCACGACACCATCGCTAATCTCGAAAGGGTTGTTGAGCCTTTCAAACGTGTTATTCGACCGGATCCCAAACCAATCTCCACTTTGAAATCGAACCTGGAACAACGTGAAGTTTGTCTGCCGCGTCTGCAACACATTCTCAAGATTAAGTAGATGCTCATAGAAAACTTGGAACTCCATCTGGCGAACGCTCTTCCACCTTAGCGGCCTTGGTGCCCACGTGATCGTCGGCTGGACACGGCGAAAACCGTTACGTGGTGTGAAACCTAAGGCCGGCTTGAATTCGTCTCCGAACTCTCGGTAGGACACATGGGCACGCCAGATGTCATTCGGATAGTTGAGCCGGATACCCCGAGATGACCGATCGCCCGTTGTCGACGTTCCGTTACGCTCAGGATCGTTGTGCCATACATAGAACGCCTCGAATTGCAGGTTCTTATCACCGAGGAAAGTTGAAGTGAATAGATCCAAGTCTGCACCAACGGTAGCGCGATCGCACTGAGCAGGATTCTCGCCGATCCCTGCAGTCGCCCGACGCGTGTAGATGCCCCCGATAGTAGATTGCCTCCAGAAATTGAACTTCGAACGAGCAACCGTGAAATCCTCTGCACCCAGTCCATCACTCTGGTCGGTCCTCACCTGCAAGAGTCCCAGGTCGTATGGGCCCGCCTGTCCGGTTAATCGACTACCGAAAATGATCGGCACTTCTTTGCCACCAGCCAGCCCAATCTGGCGACTAAAGAAAGGTGTTATGCCATTAGAACCTGCAAAGTGGAAAAGACTGGCGTTCTCGAGAAAAAAGTCTCGTCGTTCAGGAAAGAACAACGGAAATCTTGTGAGATTGACCCGCCGGCGGTCCACTTCTGTCTCCGCGAAATCGGTATTGACACTGACAGCAGCCTTGAGGCTCGACGTAAGGTTATAGTTCAGGTCAAACCCTATGTCAGTTGGCACAACAGCTTCGTCGTTAACTTCACGCCAGGCCGCAGCTCCATAAGGCTTTACCTCAAGCCCCGTACCTTGCGATATGCCATGAAGACCGGTGACCCGCCCAGCATGAATCGCCCTAAACAATCCTTGATTACGCTGGTATCCAGTCCAGAGCATTTCCTCCTGTTTCCGACGGACAGTTCGTTGGAAGTTTATTCCCCAGGTATCAAGTGATTCGTCAAAATTGAGCGTCCGAAATGGAATTTCGATTTCAAGCGACCAACCGTAGTCAGCACGGGCAGTCTTAACATTCCAGATCCCGTCCCATTCCTTCGACAAACCACGCCGCCCACTCATAGAGCGCATGAGACCATCACCCAACAGACCAGCAGGATTGGTTTCAAAGAAATATGCGGTTCGTCCATCCAGAAACGTATCTAAAATCCACATGAATCGATCGTCCGACCCAAGACCCTGATCTCGCTGCTTTTGGTGGCCGAGGAGCGCCTGCGGTTCACTATCGTGAAGGATCGCTCCAATGTAAAGGAAATCACGGTTGTAGACGACGTATACCTCCGTCCGCTCAGTCGGTGTACCGCCTTCGTTGGGTTCTTGCTGAACAAATTCCCCTGCTGGTTCAGCTCGATCCCATGCTGACTCTGCCAGAATGCCGTCGAGTTCAATTCGTTCCTCGGGGTCCAGTCTCAGCGCCTCAAAGGAGCGCGGTGAATTCGACGATTCATTTTGCCCATATGCGAGTGATGAGGCCCCGACAAGCTGGAGGAAGCAGACGGTGTAACCAACCGAAATAAGACGCCGCGTAGTCATTAGAGAATACCTAGTGCCGCAGAAGAGAACGGGGCCAAGAACAATGGTCCAGAATCAAAGTGGACAAGCGTCCTTTCATGCGGACGCGTGCCTAGGCGATTTTTTTCAGCCTTTCATTGTAGCCGGTTACGGTAGAACGATCGAATCAGTCGGTCCAGTTAGGAGCGCGCTTCCCAAGAAAAGCCGTGACGGCTTCGTTAACATCGGCCGTTTGCATGAGTTCATTCAGGTAAAGTCGCTCCAAAACTGGCAAAACCTGAGCGACGTGCTTGCGCAGCCCGAGCCTAGAGGCAGCTACAGCGTGGCGCAACCCTGACGCTGATCGTCCTGACAGGTTCCGATCAAACCAAGCCTCAACTTCAGCGTCAATTTGGTCTAGCGCAAACACCTGGGCCACCAACCCAGCCGCGTGCCACTCTGCTCCGGAGTGGGCTTCGCCCGTTAGAATAGCGTCGGTTGCACGCGCGTATCCAAGTCTCATAGGTAACAGTGCTGAGGCCGCCGGCGGAAACGCGGCAAGCCTGACCTCGGGTAGTCCAAGGACCGCATCATCAGCGGCAAAAATAAAGTCGCACGCAAGTGCAAGCTCAAATCCAGCACCCAAGCAACGACCCTTCACCACGGCTGCCGTCGGGACTGGCACATCGAGCAGGTCACGGATCATGCCGTTCATTTCCGGCAGCATCCGTTCTACCCGATCCGAAGCGTGCTCTTGGATACTAGCACCGAAGCTAAAATCCCGACCGGCGCCTTCGACCGTCACGAGCCGAAGCGACATGACCTCATTGAGCAAGGCTAGTTTCGTACGAATCGCTTGAGCGACCGCCGTTGTGAGAACGTTACCTTTCGGACTATTAAGGACAATTCGGGCACGCATTTCATCCTGGCGAACCGACAGATTCACATGTTCAGCCATGGTCAGGTAACACACTCACGAACTACTTTTTGCCTCGGTCGAACGTGGATCGATCGCTTCTACAAGCACGGTAATGTCCGTGGTCGGTGCATCGCAGGAAAAATCCTTACACACGTAAGCCGTCGCTGAACCATCGAGCATTTTCATATTACCTACGAATGGCAGCAGATCGACCATACGTGATTGATGGTCACCTGGCTCAACCAATAGGACAACCGTAGCAGGTATGTAGCACGAAGCTAGCGCAGCCAGCATTGCACGCGTGCTCACACCATCGCGGTGACAAACAATCACAACTTGCGGCCGAGGCTGATGATACACCGAGGGCCCCGCCATCATCATCGGCATAATGCGCGCCAAAGACCCATTGTTACCGCTCAGACGGCCGAGTGTTTTCTCGATCTGGTTGACCCACACCTCGTCTCCGGTCAACTGGCTGATGGTTCCGCACCATCGTAGTCCTCCCTCAGTCTGAGTAGCACAGACAAATCCTCACCCGCTAACCGATTCGGCATCCTGTCACTCAATAAACTATGCGCGCATCTGACGCCACACCCCACCGTAGTGCTTCACACGCCAAAAATGAGAACCATTGACGACTGTTGTGGGGCGTCCCAAACTCTTAACGAACTATGTAGTCTGATACCTCACTTCGACTCCTCACTCGCTTAACTCAGGTTCCTTCCAACTTGGATATGAGCCAAGAGTCCGGACGAGGGGTGCGAATTCGGCAAGATGCATAAGCGCTCTAGCGCAGCGGGAATCTTCACGGTCCGTTTTCAAATCTGCAAAAAATAGATACTCCCAAGGCCTAGCGGGAATCGGACGAGATTCTAGTTTACCTAAATCGATGTTCCGCAACGTGAAAACACTAAGCGCTTTAAACAGCGCGCCAGGCTCATTTGGCACCGTGAACGCGATCGTGGTCTTGTCAGCCTTGCCCTGCGTGAGAGCTTCGCGCGAAATAACAAGAAAGCGCGTAATGTTCTCAGAAAAATCTTGGACGCCAGATTTAAGAATCGACAAGTCGAATACTTCGGCCGACCGATCTGACGCAATGGCCGCAGCATCTCTCAGGTTGGACTCACTAATCATCTTCGCACTACCGGCAGTGTCATAATTCGCGATGACCTCAACGCCCTCTAAACCTAGGAGAAAACGTTCGCACTGGGCCAGTGCTTGGGGATGCGAATAGACACGCTTGACATCTGTAAGGGTCGTTCCCTCTAACGCCACCAGATTATGAATGACCGGTAGATGCACTTCCCCCACAATCGGCAACTCATGTCTAAGCAGTAGATCGTAGTTACGCCTGATGGTGCCACCGATGGTATTCTCAATCGGCACGATCCCATGAGTGGCTTTCTTGTCCTGGACTGCCGAAAAAACTTCCTCAAAACTCTTACAGGCCATCGGCTCAGCTGACGGCTTAAACCGAAGTCCAGCCGCCTCACTGTAGGCTCCGGGCGCGCCTTGAAATGCGATACGCATGGATCGTGCTCCTTCCTCTCGCACTCTCTAATTACGCTAGCTGGTGGCCTCGTCTAATCAGTAATGAAGCCCTCCCGAGTTCACATCCTTAGTAGAGCACTGCCTTCCAGCTTACGTTATTTCGCTCCCGAATGCCTCCACCCTTGTCGACCAACCAGAGGCACAAACACGCAACCCTCCCTTACCTCCTCACTTAAACCCTGACCGGACTGACGAAAAAATGTTAGGTGCTGTAAATCGATTGTACCCACAGGCACGACCATCTTTCCACGCTTGCTGAGCTGGGAAATGAGGTCGGACGGCACCTCGGGTGCACCGGCGGCAACTACAATAGCATCGTAGGGCGAAAAGACTGGTGAACCATCACTACCGTCACCATCGAGAACCGTAACGTTTGAGATCCCCAGCCGGGCCAGGGTCTTTCTAGCCCTAGCCGCTAGCGATGGCCTATATTCGATCGAAACCACACTACGAACCAGTTGTGCCAATACCGCAGCCTGGTAACCTGATCCCGTGCCAACATCAAGTACGTGATCCTTGGAGCCACAATCAAGCGGCTCGATCATGGCAGCCACGATATACGGCTGAGAGATAGTCTGACCTTCACCGATTGAAAGCGGGCGGTCTTCGTAGGCATTGTCCCTAGCGCTCTTGGGAAGAAACTCGTGCCTGGGCACTTCGCGCATCGCTTGCAGTAGGCGCGAGTCATGAATACCTCGGCCAGCAATTTGCTCACTCACCATCGCCAATCGGAGGTTAGTCAATGCCTCGTCGGCGAAGGCTTCACCTCTAGGAATCTTAGACACGATCCTCGAACTCAGCTTGCTCAGGCCTACTTACAGGAGCGAGGAAAATCACATGGCATGGAACGTCAAGAACGAAGTGAATGAGTATAATCCCTACCATGTCAGAAACATCGGAAGGAAAATCAGCGGATCAACCAAGAAGGCTGAAATCGAGTCAATCAGCCCGTCAAACCGGAGACGAACCGGCGATCAGCGAGCGCTGCGGTGCCGAGATGTTCAGAATGCACTCTGTCTGGCGATGTCCAGCGTGCCGGTTCAAATCCGATTGTTGCGGTTGGTGAATGAAGCGAGCTATCAGCGAGGATCAGGGGCCCACCACTTCACTGACGTTTGCTTCCACGTCAGGCTCTGAGACCATCTCTAAACTTTTCACCACATCATCGTAGGTCATCATATCAATAGCGTCGAAGTCAGCCGGACAGCCGAAGTCACGCGCCTGGGGGGCGGTCTCGTTCCCCAACGCAACGCACAACCCACAACCGATGCACGCATCAACCCGAACTGCGCAAACCAGCCGTCCGTCTCGATCGGGCTCCTCAATGATGCAATTCTCAATCGGACACGCTGCCTGACAGATAGAGCAGGCCAACGCACCGAAACAGCGATCCGGGTCGATCACCGCAACGTTCTTAGGAGCCCGCTTCCGAGGCCCCGACATCATCTTGGTCCACATAGCGCTAATTATAGCCTCCCGGCACTTGCTGGTGGAAGAAGCCATCCCCGAACTTATCCGAAAAGCCCATTTCGGACACAAGAACCTCTTGTTTACCGACTGAACCGTGGGAATCGGTTACTACTGCGATCGCCCTCTCCCCGCGATTGGCCAGACTTCTGAAACTTTCTCACCTCGCACAACATGCAGATGGTCGTAGAGATTCACGGTGGGATCACAATGCGGGATCGTTAGCCGCACCTTATCTCCCACAGCAATTGGCTCTGATGGCTCAGTAAGATTGAGAATGCCGTGCTCATCACCGCCAAACCTGTAGTCCACCCCCTTAATATCCCGAAGGCGCGGAGGCTCCTTGTCCGTTGCAAAGGCCTTAATGCCCGCATCGACCGTAACCTGTCCCTGGATTGGTTGACTGATCGCCGTGGCTAATACGAAGAGTGATGAGTCAAAATCGTTGAAGACTTGGCCTGATCGCCCACCGATGTCTTGGTAGTTATCATCCATGAAAATGTAAGAACCGGCTTGAATATCGGTCATTCCATCAATCTCACTATTAATATCGTAGGTACCGGTTCCACCACCGGTGACGACGGGCACATCAAGTCCAGCCTGCCGCATCCCGGTCACCGTCTCCATGACTTGTCCCATCATTTGAACGTACTGCTTGCGCCGGGCCTCCCAACCGACCACGTGTTGGAGGCGCCCAGCATAAGCCTGCACCCCCACCAGCTCGAGTGATTCGGCACGCGCCACTTCACCGGCTAATGTGATAGCCGACTCACCAAGCATAATGCCCGTACGATCATCACCCGCATTCAGGTCGACAAAAACCTGCAACATAATGCCGACCGCAGTGGCACCGTCATTGAGATCCCGAACATTCTGCAATCGGTCTGTTACGATCTGTAAGTTCGGGGCTTGCCGTGCCAGGGCGAGGAGTCTCGCGAGCTTGCCACGGGTAGCGATGGGAGAGGTAATGAGAATAGGTTCGATACCACCTTCAACCATCACCTCAGCTTCGCTGATCTTAGCGACTGCAATACCTATCGCTCCGAGGTCAAGTTGCTGGCGAGCAATCACTGGACATTTGTGGGTCTTTGCATGGGGGCGAAGTGCTGCTGAATTGCCACTGTAAACATCTTGCATTTTACGTAAGTTCGACTCCAGGCTATCTGCGTCGACAACCAAGGCCGGTGTGGCTAAGTCCCAAAGCCGCGTCTCTTCAGGGAGTGGAATGGCACGGTGAAGCTGTCCGGTTTCCACAGTCGTCATTCCAGCCAACGCAGCGGAGCCGCCGATCGAAGAGCCGAGAAAGTCACGTCGCGTAATACTCATTTCTACCTCGCGCCGAGGGTTACTTGGCCGAGGAAAGCGCACTTAGGTAAGCCCCTACCGTCTCACGCAGACCGAGCTCCAGCGCATCCGCAATTAATGCGTGCCCGATCGACACTTCAACAATACCTGGCACGCTCTGAACTAATGCTGGCAAGTTGTGCAAATTTAGATCGTGACCAGCATTGACGCCAAGTCCCATGCGCTCGGCCTCCTCCGCACATTTGGCGCATGCGTCGAGGTTTGATGCCTGATCCTGTGTTCCAAAGGCCTTCGCATAAGGCTCCGTATAAATCTCAATTCGGTCAGCGCCGACTTTTGCAGCATTGGCAATAACCACCGGATCAGGATCCATAAACAACGATACCCGAATTCCTCGAGATCGTAAGTCCGAAATTATCGGGCGTAGTCTGTCACCGTCCGATCCAAGATCCCAGCCATGGTCCGACGTTCGTTGATCTGGGGCGTCAGGCACCAAAGTGCACTGCGCCGGCACTACCTTGTGCACCAGTGCAAGAAAACTCTTGGTCGGATTACCTTCAATATTGAATTCAACTCCAGCATCTTGGGTAAAGCTCGATAAGTTAAAAACGTCGGATGGTCGGGTATGCCGTTCGTCCGGTCGTGGATGTACTGTCACGCCAGAGGCACCAGCATCAACCGCAATGCGTGCTGCACGCAAGACGTCAGGCACTCCAACATCACGCGTGTTTCTCAGTAGCGCTACCTTATTCAGGTTCACGCTGAGTCGTGTCATAGCTTATATCCGAGTTCCCACGCCGACCGATGCAGACGGCCGTAAGTCAACGTCATAGTTGTAACACCCGACTTCAGACAAAGCTCTGGAAGGCGTGAAAACACCTTCGGCTCCATCGGACGGGCATCCTATTCACAAGATGGCAGCATGTGTCTGATTGAGGTTAAGTTAAGACGCGTCTCGTCATCGTCCTTAAGCAGAATGCCTTTGACGCGAATTTTGTGACCCGCGTGGTTACTTACACCGAACTCATCGAGCGTGCCGATCAACCGAAGCCGCCCAGCACCCAGAACCGTGGCAACTTCCGGTTCTGGTGGCACCTCCTCAGTAATCTCGACCGGTTCGGTGGCACTAACAAGCCACCACTGATCATTGTTCTCGTAATAAGAGCGGATGGCAAGTATCAAATCGATGTCACGACTGACCTGGACGCGCTCGCACTAGGCGTTGGTTTGGGCGCGAATTCAGCTACCTTGGCATGTACTTTAGCCACCATGCAAAAATCATCCCTCAATAAACGACTGACCGTCCTCCTCGCAGTGTTCCTATTACTTGGCTGGACTCAACATCGAAGGTGGTACCGAACACGCGTCAGCCTGCCCTGTTCACTTGCAATAGCTCTGGTCGGCCTCTACTGGTTCCTGCAAAGAATCGTTGAACTCTACCCTTAACCACCCCTAGCATCCGGCCGCAAAAGAACTCCTACAAACGCCACTTGATCCAGTTGTTTTTATATATTACGATATTGTATTATTTGGTACCGTATTATCTTGAAGTGTCTGCTGGCGACAATCAATGCTCGATTTAACCTCAAATCTGCAAAGGTCTGCACAGCTTGTGACGCTTTACCTGGGCAAGTTTCGAAGGGATTACGGCATCACTCAACCTGAAGCGCATGTACTAGCTGTGCTCCACGTACGCGGAGAAATCACAATTCGTAATCTGCACCATACCTTGGGCCATAAGCCGTCTACCCTGACCAGCATTCTCGACAGATTAGTTGCTCGTGGCTTTATAACCCGTGAGACAAGCCGGACCGACCGGCGATCATTTAACGTTAAGTTAACGCTGGCTGGGACCATTCCAGCTAAAGCTATCCGCACGGCATTGCACGCCCTCGAAAACAAAATCATCCGCCGATCGGTTCGTGCAGACATACGTGGCATAAGAAGGATCGCTTCAACCCTCGAGGAACTCGTTGTCGACACAGGTCGTGCGGAGTGAGAATCGCTATGGAACCTGGTGCTCAGGTTAGAACCGGTCAAGTAGAATCAATCGGAGCCTGGAAAATTATTCGCTTGGTGCTCTGGTTCGCTACTGCGTTTTTCGTCACGCAAACGTTCATTGGAGACGGCGGATTAACTGACATGTTGCAAGCATCACGTGAGCGTCGTGCACTCACCGACGCTGTTACAGCGGTAAAGGTCGAAAACCGGCGACTGTCAGGAATAGAGGATCGCTTACGCCGTGATTCCAAGGCAATCGAAGGTGTGGCGCGAGGAGAGATGGGTCTCATCGTGCCCGGGGAGGTCCTCTTCGTCGTTGGTGAAACGACTGAGATAACTCGGAGACCCAATTGAGACCGGCCACCATTCGATGGTGTCGCTAGAATGTCGCCGAAGTTTGATCGATCAGCGATGTTACGATGAGACGGTTATACACTTGCTCCAATACAATGCCCAGATGGTGCACTAGTCTCACCGCCCTGCTATTGCTTGTAGTTTTACCTTTTAGCGCGGCTTGTCAGCGTGAACGCGAACCCCTAATTTCTCGACTGCCCCTACTTCCTAATTTTGTCTATCAGAACAAATCATCGATTGAATTGTTTCACGAGGCTGATCGGCTCGCGCGACAGGAACCGCTGTCAGCTGAGCGGATCGGTCGTCTTGGCATGACCTACCACGCTTATCGATTCACGGATGAGGCACGGCAAACCTATGCACTGGCTAGAAACATTGCGCCCAATGAATATCGATGGGTCTATTACCAAGCTTTCTTGGAAAAATCTGTTTTTGATTTCCAGAAGGCCGAAACATTCTTTCAGGAAGCTCTCGAATATAAGTCGGATAGCGCAGAGGTGCTGGCCGAATTAGGCGACCTGTACCTAAAGTGGAACCGGCCTGACGATGCCGCCATACACTTCACCAAGGCACTCACCCTTGAACGGTCACAACCCTTGGCCGCACTAGGCCAAGCGCGCCTGGCACTCATCGCTGAAAGGTGGAATGAGGCTCTCGCGTTACTAATTCCGATCCTAGATACACACCCGCGACTCTCGCTGTGCCATAAGTATTTGGCACGCGCCTACGTCAACCTTGGTCTTCCTGATAAGGCAGAGCACCATCTATCTCTGAGTGACTACGGTTCTGGAATCGAGACTCCGTTGATGCGCAAGTTACACGAATTGTCAGTAGGCCCAATAGTGAATGGTGGCAAACCCGAGGGCGCGCTTGATCTGATGCAGATAAAGTGCACGCGTTGCCATACAGGCACACGCATCGAGGTAACACATCGGGACCGGTACTGGTGGGCGCAAACTGTGCGTCGCATGCAGCGGGAGGCTGGATGGGCGTGGCTGAGCGACGAACAAGCGGCCAGCATAGTTGCCTACCTTGCTGACCGCGACGCCAGTCCAGCAACACCTTAGCCCTCACCTTCGGGTCAGCGCTCGTTGCCAGAATTACTGATCGCGAGGGCGCGCTCCGCAAGTTCGTGTCCAGGATTAAGTTCTAGAACTCTCCGTAGTTCGCGTGTTGAGTCAACCTGACGACCGGCCCGTTCAAGGACATAGGCAAAGCTGTAGTGAATGTCGGCATCCCCAGGGGCTCGAGCGACTGCCTGTTCCAGAGATACCACCGCATCATCGAGCCTTCCCAGCGCAGTCAACGCAAGTCCTAAATACCTGTGCGCATCGGCCGTGTCAGCACCAAGGTGTATAGAACGACCCAGAAGTTCGACCGCTTGGGCATGCTCCCCTTGCCGATAAAGAAGTTCGCCGAGCCGCATGTGCGCCAAAGGGTGCGAGTTGTCCAATGAAATGGCTGTTTCGAGTGCCCGGCGTGCCTCTTCTAACGTTTCCACATGCTCGTGAAGAACGACATAGACATCCGGATCCTCTGGTGCCAAGCGACGAGCCCGCTCGAAGAGCAGACGCGAGAGGTCGGGGTCTAGCAAGGCATAGCGCGAAACGTTGAGCAACAGCCAATCGACATCAAACGATTGAGCAATCAGGCCATCAACCCAAGGGTCAGGCGCAGCGTAGAAGCGACCTAACTCGTTCGCCCGCTGGCGTGAAGCGTCCCCGGCTGCCGTTTGCCCGTAATGTTCATGTACCGTGGCCAGTAATCGGTGAAGGGCAGCAAACTGAGGTGCCGCCTCAACAGCAACCAGGAGATGAGATTCAGCCTGGCTCCACTCACCGACCTCAATAGCCAAACGCGCGAGACTCAAAAGTGCCCACGGGTCACCTGCCGTCAGCGCAAGCCGCCGCTCGTAGGCAGCCTTAGCTTCGTCAAACTTTCCTTGTTTAAAGCGGTTCTCGGCAAGTTTCAACCAGGCCGGGGCATAATTCGGCTCAAGCTCGACCGTACGTTCTAAAAGTGGAGTAACTGTCTCAGTTTCTCCGCGCTCTTGTAGCCTGTATGCCAGTAGATACGGCCACCGCGGGTTGTCCGTGGCGAGATCAGTCGCCAGCCTGTAGCATGCTTCCGCAAGTTCACCGTGGGTATTGGCCTGATAAAGGTTGCCAAGGCGGCCCGCCATCTCTCCCACGGTGTCGGGTGATGCACCAGAGCGAATAGCTTGGCGTAAAAGTCGATCGCCCTCAGTAACAGCAAGCTCAAAGGCAGGCAGAGCACCTACTGTGTCAGGCAGGTCCGGAACCGTAGTGAGCAATGCCGACTCAGCAAGCTGTTCAGGCAGCTCAACCCTCATCAGGAGTTTCGAGGTGAACCACGCCACGGACCCAGCCATAACGACAAGGACAAGGGCAATTAGCAACACCCTTAACGGCAACCTAGCATCTCGTGTCGTCGCCGGTCCGGCTTGACGACCAGCGTGTGCCTGTCGTTTTGCAGCTTTAACCATATTGCTCGTGGTTGATGTTTCCCTCCCTGTTACGGATCTCTCCAGGTGTTTCGCCAAAGTGTCACCCGGCTCATCCGATCGTAGGGCGGCGAAACGTGCATTGCGCCTGTAACTAGGTCGACAAGTCCATCACCATCCATGTCAGCGCTAGCGAGTGCTAGTAAATGGGTTGGCTCTGTGGCCAATATTCGACGAGCAAATTCCATTTCACCGTCGTTTTGAAACCATGCAAGCGATGCAGCTTCCGGAGAATCCCAATCGTTAAAGGCACTAACGACGAACACGTCCAAATCACCATCGAGGTCGCCGTCAACTGCGTTCGCAAAATAAGCTCCAGGAAAGTCACCAATCCGATGGTAGGTAAACCTCAAGTCACCTTTATTTTCCAGCCATTGCACTCCGTGCCACGGACGTGGCCCAGGCGGAATGTAGTCAAAGGCGTCGCCATTCGAGTAGAGCACGTCCAGATCGCCATCAAGGTCCAAGTCAACTAAAGAGATACCGCTACTGCCGAAGTCATCATTCGTCGCACCATAAATCAAGTGTCGATCGAACATACCTTTGCCATCATTCTCGAATACATAGATCTCTTCCCATTCCTGAGAAACGACAGCCGCGACGTCCAGGTCTCCATCACCGTCGAGGTCACCGACCGGCGTATGGATGGTTCCCGAAAGTTCTAGTAAACTGTGGCTCTCGAAATTCCACCCTCCAAGATTTTCCATCCACCGAATTTCACCATCGTCATAGCCAAACTGACCAACCACAAGATCGATATCACCATCTCCATCAAAATCCCCAGGCTCGATGTCTGTAACACGTGCTAGACCGTCGAGTAGAATGCGTGTCGTAAACTCCTCTTGACCATCGTTCTCAAGCACAACGACACTACCAATCTTGTCGTTATTCGGAAGAATCGCTCCCATCTTCGCAACAAGGAGATCAATATCACCATCCAAGTCAACATCGCTTGGCGTCACATGAGCTGGTGCCAGAATTGCGTCGCCGAGGAGCGTCTCAGTAAAGGAACCACCCACCTCCTGACGGATCCACGCAACCTGATTCATGGTGGCATCACACAACACCACATCGGTAAAACCATCCTGATCAAGATCGACAATGTTGACATGGCTAATCCATGGCTGCGAACCTCCGAGGGAACGCCCGATCGAACGGCGTTCAAAAAAACGACGTTCTGCCCTCTTATCAACTGGAGTCGAGACGGCCCGATCGTCGCGCAGGGCCACGATTAGGCCGATCAGTTCATTGACCGAACGCCCTTGCCGTTCAGCTTCTCGGGATACCAGAAACCACGGGACAAAGATAATGATAGCGAGCGCCGCCAATCCAAATAGTAGAGAAGGTCGCGGGTAAGCCATACGGTTCAGTATAGCGTTTCGTCAAAAGTTGTCGGATTTAGAATGGATGGGCAGGACACTTTGTGGAGTTGGTTACCTAACCACACCGCTAGTGGCTTGGTCATCACCAACTGAGAGACGACCTAGGCCTCCCCGACGCCCTGGTCTGAAAGAATTGTTACCTTGAGACCTGTCGGCTCACGACAGTAATGACCGATCAGCAGGTCAAAGCGAAAACTTTCGGTTGAACTTGAATACCTTCTTTACCTACGGTCACTCCCAAACAGCAAAGCCCATCGCATTCCCGGTACCAGCATCGGACCGGTAGCAGGGAACATAGTCGACGACGCGCATCTGAAGTCCGCTGTCGGCCAATAACCCAGCCACCGTGATCCAATTCTTGCTCTCCGAAGTACCCGAACGGAATCGATCGGCTGGGATGCGGGTAAGTTGGTCGCGATCGCCACCTTTAAGCGCCTTCAGCAACTCGGCATCGAACTCTTCGTCAATTACGAAATGGCTGAGTCCACCGGAAGCGATGACACCAACCCGCGCATCGCGATCCCAGGACGCCACAGCGCGGCCAATCGAACGGCCGAAGTCAAAACAGCGACCAACTGTAGGCTGATTGGGCGGAAAGAATGTGTTCTGCACGACCGGAACCGCGGGCACCGCTTGATCGTTCATGATGCGGCGGTAGACAAACCCAAACGCATGCGGGATCCCTTTTCGACCACGGGGCCCTTCCGGCAGCGCCTTCATCGCCGCGGCGTCGAAGCCTGCATCTGCGGTCGACCTGAGAATGTGCTCGCCTAGTTCAGGTACGCAGGGGTAGGTGGCTCCCTCAGGTGGACTATTCGCCCAGTGCGACGCGCCAAGTCCGGGTGGCATTTTTGCTAGCCTCTCCTTCGAGGGCGGGACATTGTCCACCGACTCACCGTGGAACACGCTGAGAGCTGGCGTAAGTTCGTCCTTAAAAATCTCACGTTGATCGTTACCAATGATTACAAGAATATCGACTGCAGCCGCTGAAAATTGCTCCGCAAGTTCCCCGATTGCCCGTTGGCATGATGCATGACGCTCAGTTCGCACATCGAGCGCTGCCTGTGCCCCGAGGTCCTCTTTCGCACGCAGAGCAACAAGTTCATCAAATGTATAAGTTCCTCCACGAAATGGATGCTTAGGATTCTGTCGATCCGCCTCCACACGTTGGTCCCATTGTTCTGGCGGAGTCGAAAGCAACGGACCGTGTGACGTTCCTAGGGCGAATGTGATCATTGCCATTTGCGAACAACCTCCAAGTAATTAGCTGACCCTGAGGACCGACGCCTCATAGTCAGCGTCGCCACCTTTGCCCTCGGGAAAGATCTGCCAATCCTCAACCCACACTCGAGTGGCGTTGAACATCTCCTCAGTATACGGTTCGAAGACAACCCGCTCCCCGGGCCCGAAGAGCCGAGTATCCATAATGCCGTGGAACCGTTCAGGAAAGTCTTTCTTATAGTAGTGAGTGTACAGTTCAGGGTGCAGGTCCAAATCAACCTGCGCCTTCTTCAAAGCTCGATAGCACTTGCGGACATCCTCAAGGTTCGCATCATCAGCCACCATTGCCGCAACCATAAACGTCGTATCGACGATCTTCCGGAAGCCGAGCTGCTCAACCAGATAGGACGGACCACCAAACGCATTACCCGCAGGCACGGCACGGTCGACGAGCAACTCCAGCCGCTGAAACAACATCCCGCCGAAGTGCAGTTTGATCTCGGAACGGTCCAAAAACGGTTCAAGACTTTGAATCGTCGAATAGTGGCTTCCGGACTGGTAGCCCACAGTGATCGGCACGTTAGCGAGGTCCTCTGGCCGCTTGATTGACGAATCGGGTGGTACGTAAATGCCCGATGGACTGACCGAATAAGCCTCTCCCCATAAACGCCCACGACCCGATGAGGCCGCCATATTCACCGTCCAGTGGCAGGCTGAACTAACCGAGCAGCCACGCCCCTGTCCCTCAAACGTCTGATACGCCCCACTCCACTGGTCAGGCGGTAACTCCTCAGCCGTCTTGACACTAGCTACCTGGTCTCGCCCTAGGCGGAACTCGTAGTCCAACCCTTCAGCCTCAAAATAACCGTGCTCCTCGGCTACCCATTCCTGAAGCCGCATGTGCGGTACGATAATAAATTTCTCCACCGAATCTATCCTAACTCGTATTCCACAAGTGAACACGACTACTTTGACGCACCCTCTACAGGCTGTTCTAGCTCAAGAAATCTTGCGACCAAGTCAATACCCGCCGACAAGTCGAATCGACGGTACGCATTCTGGACTACCATGGTTGGGTCACCAGAATGCAGTCTCTCGTAGAGTTGCTGACGACCACCATAGCCGTCGCCAGTGAGGTCCCAAGCCAATTTGCAGAGCTTGTAGCGATCAAGCGGTGACGTGCCCTTACCTCGCATGTACACATCAAGATGCTTCTTCAATTCTGGCGCCGTCCAGTCCTCGGCCGTCGGCAGAAAGATAATCGAGCTTGTGCCGATGTGCTCGACCAGTTCGACGAACCGCTCTGAAACCATCGTCACCAATGCACGACGCTCTGGTGCTGCTGCTGTGCGGTAATGTCCACCAGGGGTGCGTTCACAGTCAATCTCGCCTGCGCGGAGGTTCGTGCGGGCTAACGACAGGTAGGTACACATCTCACCGAGGGTAGATAAGACATTCGGTCGCTTATCCACCCCAGAGGTCGTAGCCAACAGGTGTGCCACAGCCACCAGCACTTCCATCCTGAGTTGCGTCAGCACCGACCCCGCATAGCTCGCCCACGACATAACATTGCCACGGAACAGGCGGTTAGCACCCAACGGCTCCCTATAAAGGAATACCCGCTCCCAGGGTACGAAAACGTCGTCGAAGATTACCAACGAGTCGACCTCATCAAAACGTGCAGACACCGGATGATCTAACGGATTCCGCCCTGAGAACACCTCGCGAGTCACCTGTTTGAGACCTGGAGCATTGCACGGAATGGTGAACCAAAGAGCAAACTCAGGCTCGTCCTCAGTGAACATGTAGGTTGGAGAGATTAGGATTTCGTTCGAGAACACGCCGAAGGTATTGAATCTGGCTCCTCGTACCACGATCCCATCGTCCCGCTCTTTGACAACACGCACACACCGGTCGGGGTCCTGCGACGGCCGCAGCGACTTATCCATACAAGGGTCGTGGAGACCATGCGATAGGCACAGATCATGGTCCCGCGCATACTTCAAATATGTTTCGGTATTCCGAGCGAGGTCTGGATTGAGTTTAGCGAGCTCATGGCGAATATCGTAGTAGCCAATCACCATCGAGGCACAAAAATCAGGCAATCGCCCGCACATGCCAAAGACTTCGCGGACCCACACTTCGGTGTTCCGCCGCCGAAGCAACAGATGCTCTGGTTTAGTCGGTAGAAAGTAGGAGTATGAAGCGCGAAGGCCGTTATCCTGCTCATAGGTCATCACATCCCGCGTCTTTGGAGCATGCTGCATATCGTAGATACGTGCGATGCTCTTTGCCATCTGGGCAAACTCAGGGTGACTCGTCACATCGTCAATTCGCTCACCCCGATACCAGACTTCGCGACCATCGCGCAAACCCTCTAAATACCGCTTGCCATCGAGCGCACCTGTGCCTTTAGCAACATCCATAGCCGGAATATTTCGTTGCGATGCCGTTTCCTCATGCATGTTAATTACTCCGCTCACAATTCGAATCTTTCCGAACCTTCAGGACCTAACTAGATATCGAATTTGGAAAGAACTGCTTTATATTTCTTACACACTGCTTCCCGTAACTCGGGGCTGGCTCGCGTCACAGGTGGAAATTCATCGCGCCACTCGAACGGGCGGCACGCATCAATGATCGCCCTTGAGTTCAATCGTTCACCCGGCCGAAGCATTGGGTCGAGTGGCCCACTCCAGGTCCGACGTATTAGCTCGATATCCTCCGCCGGATTACTCCGCGTGGACATTGCCCAAAGCACTTCAGACATATCAGTTGGGTCAACATCCTCATCGACAACCACAACATACCTGCCGAGATAGTTACCTGATTGACAGGACAATACCAGTAACCCAGCCTGTCTCGCATGGCCGGCGTAGGCCTGCCGAATCGATACGACATTGAAGAGCCTGGCGGAACCCGCTTCATGGCACCAAACGCCTTGTACACCATTCAAGCCAGCGTGTTCGATCTCGTCCCAGATCATGCCAGACTTCATGACGCACTTACTAAACGAGAAGTCCGAGGGAGGTTGCATTGGGCTTGCCATCGTCAAAATTGGGTCGTCACGGTAATAGACACGTTCAATGCGCACAACCGGCTCATCGCTAACCTCACTAGCGTAGTAGCCGGTGAACTCACCGAAGGGCCCTTCTGACTTCGTATCATCAGGATACATCGCACCCTCAAGAACGATCTCACTATGCGCTGGCATCGGCAGCCCATACCGCTCGGACCGGATCGTCTGCACCGGGAGTCCTCGATGACCACCAGCCCAGCTGAACTCGGAAAGGCCAAAACGCAGCTCATTACCCGCTCCGAGAGACAGCAGCGGGTCGTGGCCACAGCTAATCAAAACCGGACACGGTTTTCCTTCGCGAAAATATTTCTCCCGAATCTGCCGACCATGCTTCCCGGGGGACATCCAAAGTCCTACCGTTCGGCGATCATGAACCATCGACCGATAGGTGCCCACATTCACCCAATCGTCGTCGGGGTCGTACATGATGACTAGGTCGTCCGTTCCAATGTATCGTCCGCCGTCTCGTTCATGCAGCAACGGCACAGGAAACTTCAGCACGTCCACGGCATCATCACGGTCGATATTCTGGAGGATCGGACCCTGATCGACGGTCTCCGGTGAAAGCGGCGTATGCGTCTTCATCCGGTTCCGATAGGCATGCACAACGTCCATGGGCGTCTTCGGCTCCGGAAAGCCAAGGGTAATGGCAAGTCGTCGACTTGAATTCGAGGCACCCGATACCACGCGAAAGCCTTCTGGGAAACCCGGAATGCGCTGGAAGAGAATTGCTGGCGGATTCGGTCTGGCGTGGTGAATAACCTCCGTTAATGCGCCCATCTCAAGGTTCCAATTCACGCCGTCGATTGTAAGAAGTTCGTTTACCGCTTCCGCACGCTTCAGTAGATCACGTAAGTCTTGATGTGGTTGATCGTATGCGTTATACATGGGGGCTACTCATCTTCGACATCAACGTTTGCGTAATCCTCACCTGTTCGCTGCTCAATCAACTCGACCATTCCAGTGGCATCCTTAACCTGACGGATGTCCTCTGCAACAGCCTGAAATGCAGTCTTAAGCTTTCCCCGCGTATTAAGCGGACAGACCATCAGACAGATCTTGCACCCATGCAACTTAAGAAACCAAGGTTTACACGCTGGCGTATCAACCTGCCACCGAACAATTCCGTTTACCTCCTGCTTATCCGGCTTGATAGCATCACCCGGACAGAAACGGGTGCAGATGTTGCACGATGCGCACACCTCATCAAACCAAAAATCCTTAGGCCCGTCCGGCTTGAGTGGCATCTCCGTTGAAACAGCCACCAGTCTGAACGAGGAACCAAGTTCTGGTGAAATGAGTGAACCGTGCTTTCCTAATTCGCCGAGTCCAGCCAAGTATGCGTAAGCCGGCAGTGGAAAATCTCCGCGGTTCGTCTGGGCACAAGCACTGTAGCCATAGGCGCCTATCTGATGGGCAAGGCGATTAGCCATATCGTCAAGACGATAGTAAACCCGGTGCACCTCAGCCTGCGACCGAGGACCAATATCGATCATGCTGTCGAAGGCCATCGAAAGGCCAAAGACAATCACAAATTGATGCGCGCGCTCTGAAACATCAGTGAACAAGAATCTCGGATCGTACTCTGCAACGCCGACCAGTTCAGCCCCCATCTCCAGGACAAGCCGCTTGATCTCTTTAGTCTTTCCGTCAACATCTTGAATCTCGGTTCGGTCGGGATTGACGAGAGCCTCACGCGCTGGCCAAAGCACCTCTCGACGGAGGAAGATATGGCGTTGGGCCGATGCCGGCATCCGCCGACGAAACCCCGACCCACCGGAAGTCATCATCCCTTCCTGTTGGGTGCGAGTTGGACGCTTAGCCTGGTTAATATTGATCTTGCCCATCGAATAATCTGGACTAAACGCTAACCGGACGATTTGCCTCGCTCACGACTAAGTGAGTTCCACGCTGGTTCAGGCTCAGATGTGCCCTCCTCTGCAGCTCGCTCCAGCGCCACAACGCGTTCTCGGTAGGTCGCCTTGACACCCAACAGGGAGAGCCCAGCAGCGATAGACACCCCGATAAGAAGAAAGAAGGCGATTCTGTAGTTCCCTTGGGTGTCATACAAAAACCCGACAATCGGTGGTCCGAGAGCAAACCCGACTGTAACGCATGCGGTCAAAATGCCAATCGTTTTCCCAAGCACCTTGGGTCCGAAGCAGTGTTTCGACAACACCGGAATATCAACTATGGCGCCTCCGTGGGCCAAGCCCCGCACGATACTAAATAAAATCAGTATTGACAGCACCTGGGCCGGAAACAACAACACTACAGCCACGGCCATTAGGAAATAGCACACCATCACACCACGAACCGACAGCTTGTCGTAGAGCCACCCGAATCCGAGTTTGCCCACAATACTGATAGTAAAGACAGCGGTGAGCACATTCGCAGCGACCACCGGTCCTAGCCCTACATCCCTGTCGAGATACATCACCATATGTTGACCCACTGACTGGTCAACAAATCCAATGAGCATGACGGCCAAGCCGATCATCCAGAACGAACGACTTCGGATCACATCGTTGAAATTCATTCCGGCGGCGGCCAACTGTTCTGGCATCACCGCAGGTGACCTAGCATCAGACTCGACCTGTGGCTCGTCCTGCTCGAGATCTTTAACGATCCAAAGGAACGTTGGTAACGCCACGACCCAGATCCCAACGCTGAGAAACGCAAGGGCTTCCCGCCAACCATAGAGACCAACTAGCATGGTTGCCAATCTCGGTGTGAACGTGCCGGCAACGGCAGTTCCTAAAAGGGCTGCACCAATGGCGAGTCCCTGTTGACGCATAAATCGCTTCGAGACAATTACTTTCACCGCGATCATCACCGTGATCGAACCCAACCCGAGTATCAACCCGACAGCGTAAAACTGCCAGAGCGACTGAACGAGAAGGAAGCTCGCCATCGCCACAGCTGAGACGATGGAAGCGGTCGTAACAATGCGGCGGACACCAAATCTGTCGATGAGCGCGCCAAAGAAAATTCCAAATACCGCGCCCGCACCGAATTTCAAGGTCACCACCAATGTCACCTGTGTCCTCGTCCATCCGAACTCGTCAATGATCGGTCCATAAATTACCGGCATCACCAGCGTGGGCACACCAAAAGTAAAAACGATACTAATGAATCCGGCGAACACGATCCACCAACTGCTGGATACACGCGGTGTGGCACCAAGATCTGTCGGGAAGTTCATAGTGAAACCTCAGTCATCTCAAGATAACGTCGAGCGGACGACCGAGTAGCGTGCGGTGTCCAATAACGTGGTCGGCTGTGTGGCGAATGTGCCGGCCGTCTTCATCCAACTGGTAGACGAGGACCCGGATGTTGCCCGGTTCCGGAACGAACATGCGGTGATTGACGCGATCCAGCGCCACCGACCCCGGTCACCACACACTATGGGCATTGGGTCCGTTGTTAGTCACACCTCCGCGGGGAGTGGGATTACCCCACGGGTCGAACTGCAGCAGCACGTCGCTGGCCGGCTGGCCCGTTTCCTGCCCGCTGACGGAAACCACCGCCAGCCCGGCCATCGCGAACACAAGCGTCCATCGTCGAAAGCTCATCGCGGCTTACCCCTGCCTCGCATGACCTGCACCGTGTCCTGAACATCCCTCCCGGACGGGCTTTGATACACGCTGAGGCCGAACTCTGGCGCCATCGCCAGTATGTGGTCGAAGATGTCCGCCTGGAGGTCTTCATATCGAACCCAGTCCGTATCACGGCTGAACACGTAGATCTCGATCGGCAATCCCTGGGCGCTCGGCGCAAGGTGCCGAACCAAGAACGTCATCTCCTGATGAATCATGGAATGGTTCCGAAGATAGGCAACGATGTAGGCGCGGAACGTGCCTACGTTGGTGAGCCGCCGAAGGTTACTGGGTCGGTTGGCATCAGCATCGTGCTCAGCCTTCCAGCGGACAAGCTCATGCTGCTTGCGTTCCAGATACGCCGCCATGTGCGGAATCTTCGCGAGCCGTACCAGTGTCTCGTCGTCGCAGAAGTGGATCGAGTTCATGTCGACGTGGATCGCCCGCTTGATCCGCCGTCCGCCCGACTCCGACATCCCTCGCCAGTTCTTAAACGATCCGCTGATGAGCCCGTAGGTTGGAATCGTCGTGATCGTGTTATCGAAGTTGCGGATCTTCACCGACGTCAGCCCCACCTCAAGCACATCCCCATCGGCACCGTACGCCGGCATCTCAATCCAGTCACCTGGCGCGACCATCTGGTTGGCAGACAGCTGAATCCCCCCGATGAAGCCGAGGATCGGATCTTTGAAGACCAACATGAGCACAGCGGTCATCGCACCCAGTCCACTCAACAGCAAGACCGGCGACTTGCCCAGGACGAGCGACAGTGCGGCAATCGCGGCGACGCAGTAGATGACCAGCTTGACGACCTGCACGATGCTCGTGAGCGGGACGCTACGTGACAGTTCCGACGAGCTCAGAATGTCGACGGCCGCGTTGAGCACGCCATCACTCACTAGCACCGCCACGAACAACATATACAAGAGGCAGCCCTGTTGGATGGCTACGCTCCAGGTTTCATAACCACCTAGCACCGGCACCGAGAAATGGTAAATGACAATCGCCGGAGCAAAATGCGCCAGCCGATGCACTACCCGATGCTGTAGCACAGCGTCGTCCCACTGCGCCGACGTTCGGGCCGCCAGGGTTACAACTGCACGGACAATGATCCGCTTGGCCACAACGTCGGCGATAAACGCCAGCGTAAGGACTGCAACGACATCGACCGATATCGTGAGAAGCTCTGTAGTTTGTTCGCCCAAGCCCGGTGGTATTAGTAACTCGTGAATGAAACTCAGCATGGTCTACTCAGTTAATGTCCACAGTGCCAGCCTTAAGGTTCGATAAGCACCCTTAGATTATCCCGGAACCTGCTACAAGATCATTAGAGAAACTGGAGGCGCCGCCCGGATTTGAACCGGGGATGGAGGTTTTGCAGACCTCTGCCTTACCACTTGGCGACGGCGCCGATTGGACTACGCCTATTTGACGTAGATAAATCGAAGGAACAAATGGAGCGGGAAACGGGATTCGAACCCGCGACTTCGACCTTGGCAAGGTCGCACTCTACCACTGAGTTACTCCCGCACAATAAAATGGATTCCGCCACCTTAGCATACCGGTCATTTCCGTTTCCACCGTGTGCCAGCTGGTCCATCCTCAAGCACAATGCCACGCTCAGCCAACTCATCCCGAATGCGGTCAGCTTTAGTAAAGTCTCTGTTACCCCGGGCTGCTTTGCGGTCGCCAATAAGTTTTTCGATCTCTTCGACCGGAACAGGTGGGGCTGCATCCTCAGCACGGCGAATTCGAATGACCCCAAGCACCTCATCGAAATATTCGAAAGTCTCCCGCACTAAGGTTACGTCGGAACTACTGATTTCTCCGGCATCTATCGCAGCATTCACCATCCTTACAAACTCAAACATAACGCCAAGCGCACCTGGGGTGTTGAGATCGGCCTTGATCATTTCAGAAAAATCACGGCGGGCCACCTCAACTTTTTCGATTAGGGTTGTTTCAACGCTGGACTGCGGTACCGTGTCGAGGCGTACAAGACAATCCATTAGCCGGGTGAGTGCCTCATCGGCTTGGCTTAGACTATCCCAGGTGAATTTGAGTTGCTTGCGGTAATGGACCGACAGCAACACGTAGCGCAACGCAGACGCTCGAAATCCCTTCTCGAGTACGTCACGCACGGTAAAAACGTTACCGAGCGACTTTGACATCTTGCCGCCTTCGCCCAGCAAAAGATGTTCGACATGAAACCAGAACCGCGAAAACTGCGTGCCGGTCGCGCCCTCACTTTGCGCGATCTCGTTTTCGTGATGCGGAAACACCAGGTCAACACCCCCGGCATGAATGTCAATTGGCGGCCCATCAAGCAACCGGAGTGCCATCGCCGAGCACTCAATATGCCAGCCTGGACGGCCCGGCCCTACACCATAGTCCCACGTGGGCTCTCCCGGCTGAGTGGCTTTCCAGAGCACAAAGTCCCGGACATCCTCCTTGTCATACCGGTCGGCATCGACCCGAGCTCCGGGTTTTATCCCTTCGTGGTCGAGCCTCGCCAGCTGTCCATAATGAGGCATCGTGGAAATCTTGAAATAGATTGAGCCATCGCTACGATAGGTATGTCCGTTCTTCTCAAGAGCCTCGATCATTCCGGTCATCGCACGAAGATTAGCTTCGTCGGTTGCCCGAGGCGTTTCCTCCACCGGCTCGAGACCAAGCCTCACCGCATCTTCCTGAAAAGCTGAGATATACCTGTTGGTGTATTCGTGAAGCGGTAAACCGGCTTTGCTCGACTCAACGATTGTTCGGTCGTCAACGTCGGTATAGTTCATCACCTGTCGGACGTCGTAACCTTCCAAATACTTTAAGGCGCGGCGGAGGACGTCGAGACAGACAAAGGTTCGAAAGTTACCAATATGGCCATACGCGTAAACCGTCAGCCCACAGGTATACATCCGCACCTGTCGCCCACGAAGCGGGACGAACTGCTCTTCACGACGAGTAAGCGTATTGTAGAAACGCATCGGACGTTTGGGTTAAGAGACGCTTTGCCGTCACATCTTCAGTCGAGCACACGTCGGTGGGGGGGGGGCTCTGTCGACTTCGCTGCTCCTAACCTCGCAAGTTTACAGTGAAATCTGACTAAACAGCTCCCTAGCTTGCCGACAATCAACCTCAATCTGGGAACGAAGTGCTTCAACTCCATCGAATTCCATCTCGTCCCTCAACCTTCGAACGAAGGACAGACGCAGCGACACATCGTAAAGATCACGTGTCAGATCAAAGATGTGTGTCTCAAGCACCCTTTTCCCTTTACCGAACGTCGGTCGGAACCCCACGTTAGTCACACCGGGATATACAATCCCATCAAGCGTAACCAGCGTCGCGTAAACCCCATCGAGAGGTAAGAGCTCATTATCGGAACGCATGTTGGCGGTTGGCACACCTATTTCTCGACCCCGTCCCTCGCCGCGCACAACAGCTCCATCAACGGCATAGTGGTGGCCAAGAAGGGCACCCGCCTCATCCACGCTTCCCTCTGAAACCAGTCGGCGGACCCTGGTACTGCTAACAACAAAATCCTTGTAACGAACTGGTTCAATCTTCTCAGCCCTGAAGCCATGTCGTGCGCCGAATTCACGAAGGAGTGAAAAGTTTCCAGCCCGCTCATGACCGAACAGAAAATTCGCACCAACCCACACCTCGCTCACCTTAAGCCATTCAACCAGAGCGGTAATAACAAAACGCTCAGGTTCCCATTGAGACATCTCTTCCGTGAACCGCAAAACCGCGATCCCGCCGATGCCGGCGGCGGTCAACGCCTCATACTTTTGAGTCACAGTCATCAGGAGTTCCGGCGCCTTGTCGGGACGAATGACGCGAGGCGGATGCGGATCAAATGTCAGTGCAATTGGCAACACACCCCGCTCGTAAGCACGACTGCGTACGCGGTCGATGATTGCGACGTGACCTCGGTGGAGCCCGTCAAAGTTGCCCAGTGCCAGCACAGGTCGCTGCCACATCGAGGGACAGTCGTTATCAGGAAAATAAATAATATTCACTGTGGCGAAAGGTTATAGACACGAAGTCAGAAAGCACCGATGCTACCCACAAGGACTCAATCTGGTAAATCCAAACTCAATCCATCATACGCCAGCTCTATTTGTCCCGGCAGGTTCATACAAGTAGCTTCGTGAGGCAGGTCATGGGACATGTGCGTGAAATAGGCGCGCGATGGTCTGACCTGGGTTACCACCGCGATTGCTTCATCGACTGAGAAATGGGTTGGATGTGGCCGCAACCGGAGCGCATCAATGACCAGTACGTCCAGTCCTTCAAGAAGCGCCCACGAGGTATCGGGAATCGCATTACAGTCAGTCAGATATGCGAAGGAGCCAACACGGAAACCCAAGATCGGTCGTTTTCCATGTAACAGAGGCACGGGCACGAACGTCGCGCGACCAAGGCAAAACGGACCACCAATAGTAAACAATTTGAGTTGAGGCAGGCCACCACCCAGCTGCTCAGATGGGTCGAAAACGTAGGCGAACATTCGTCTGACATCGGACAACGTGCGGGAATCACCGTAGCATGGAATAGGCTTACCCTGTAAATAGTTGTAGCGACGCACCTCATCAAGGCCGAGCACATGATCGGCGTGACTGTGTGTGAAAAGAACTGCGTCGACCCGACTTATACCAAAGCGAAGCGCCTGCGCCCGTAGGTCTGTTGCGGCATCGATAAGAACCGCAACACCGTCGACTAATTCGATGTAGATAGACGGACGCCAGCGCTGGTCACGCGGATCGTTGGACCGGCACGTGGCACAGTCACAACCGATCGCTGGAACACCAGATGACGTGCCCGTACCGAGAAAAGTTATACGCACGGTAGGTTTCCGTTGAAGATTTCAGGTGACTGAGGTCGAACCAGAAGCGGAATTTTTCTTGACCTCTAACAGCCTTGTTCGCAACACCTGGACGGTCCTAGTAAGCAATTGCATCTCTCGGTCATCAAGATTACCCTGGGTCTTCTCCTCCAGAAGTGCGAGTAACTCGATCATTTGGACCGCCGCAGCCGGATTCGGCGGCACCTTAGCACCGGTCGCACGATCAGACAGGTCCCCTAGGTGCACCAAGGCCGAGGCAGCAAGTGACTGCACTAGCATGTCAAACGAAACCTCGGCGAGGTCTACCTGCATCCCCTCGATGCTAGCATAGACTACCCCCTCTAAACAGTGGGCCAAGAGGTGTACATGACTGATTCTAAACGACCAATCACATCAGCAACCGGTCAAACGACCGGCCAGCGGTTCGAACAACTTATCGGCATCACTACCAAGCTCCGATCACGTGAGGGCTGTCCGTGGGACCGCGAGCAGACGCTAAAGTCACTCAGGTCCTTCCTTCTTGAAGAAACTTATGAGGTGCTTGAGGCCCTTGACCGAGGGGACCTCGCTGAGCTCGAGGATGAACTTGGAGACCTTTTCTTTCAAGTGGTATTTCTCTGTCAGATCGCAGCGGAATCCAGAGCCTTCACTATTGATAACGCAATCGAGAAAATTATCAAGAAGCTCGTGCGTCGCCATCCCCATGTGTTCGGTCCCGACAACGGCACAACGGCCAAAACCACACTCTCCACATCAAGTGAGGTCCGTGGACAGTGGGAAGAACTGAAGGCTCAAGAACGGGCCAAGAAAGAGTCTCGAAGAGGTTTACTGGATGGTGTACCCACAAAGCTTCCGTCGCTCCTACGCGCCTTTGAGATCGGATCGCGTGTTGCCGCAGTTGGATTCGACTGGAAGACAGATGCTGATGTCGTTGACAAGATTGAGGAAGAAATTTCTGAACTTAGACAGGCCATCAACGTAGATTCATCTGAACAGCGAGAGGAGGAAATGGGCGACCTCCTCTTCTCCATTGCCAACCTATCTCGGAAGCTCGGAGTCGAACCGGAAGCTGCACTTCGCTGCGCCAATAGAAAGTTCTGCAGTCGATTTGGCAAATTGGAAGAAAGGTTTCGTGTAGAAGGTCGGCACCTGCAAGAAACTACACTCGAACAGATGGAGGCTGCGTGGCAGGCAGTGAAAAATGAAACCTAGGCTTAATAACACATCCCTTTTGAAGTATCAGGACTACAACTAGAACGGAAGGTCCTCTGGCTGGTCACGTGGTCCACCCAACGGCCAGACCGTAAAAGCAGGCACACCTGAACTTAGGCCAAAACCTTTGATTAGTTCTCGTCCACCACCATCTGTAAGCCATCTAACAAAGGACCGTGTGTCGGCCCGTGAGGCTTCGTTGGGATTCATTGTGCTGCTGATTACAGAATATGTATTCAAGAGGTTAGTGCCACCTTGAAAGACGGGCCGCAAACACAGGATCTGATTCATAGCCATGAAAGTCGCTGCGTCAGTTAAGGTGTAGGCTTCCAACTCGCTTGCCAAACGAAGAGTTCGAGACATCCCCTGACCGGACACGACAGTTTGTTGAGGAAAGAGCGTTACTCCGGCCAATGTGAAGAGCTGCCGTTCACGAGTATGCGTGCCAGACTCATCGCCACGCGAGACGAAACTAGCACGGTGTTCGACGATGCGCTGGACCGCTACTTCTACTAGTGGAGAGGACAGTACATCTGCTGGATCGTCTGGGGGTCCGACCAATAAAAAGTCATTATACATAAGCTTCTTGTACGACCATTCAGGGTGTGCCTTGATATATCTGGCCTCCATCTCGGGTGCGTGGCTAATCACAACATCCACTTGCCCACGCTCCAACATCTGAAGGGCGGCACCACTACCAACAAGGTGAGAACGCAGCCTGGCACCAGACAACTGCTCATAAGCCGGTTGCAGCACCTCAAACAGACCACTGTTTCCAAAACTCGTACTTAGGCCGAGGATAACGGTTGGAGCTTGCACCTGTTGCGAGCAAGAGCCATTAACAAGTACCAGTCCACACAAGAACAAGGGAACCGCCTGTTTTGCTAGATTCGCGAGTGCTAACATGAGGCGTTGTTTCTTTGAAACCAGCCCTTCGATTCAACTATGCCCGGTCGGTGAGGGCTTCCTCGTGATAGTCCTGGAGAGGTCGCACCTTGATAGTTTCAGACCGGAGCGCGCGGATTGCACTCACAGCAGCCACTGCGCCCGTCAGGGTAGTAATACACGGCACAGAGTGCAACATCGCAACTCGCCTGACAGCCAAGTCGTCGAAAAATGACTCCCGACCGAGTGGAGTGTTAATGATCAGGTCAATTTGTCCATTAAGTACTTGGTCGGCTATGTGTGGACGCCCTTCATTCACCTTAAATACCACCTCCACGTCGAGACCGTGTGCGCGCAGATAGGCAGCGGTCCCACGCGACGCGACAATTGAAAAACCGAGAGCAGTCAAATCCTTAGCAACCTGACCAACACTAGCCTTATCGTGGTCGTTCACGCTGATAAACGCCGTCCCTTTGTCGGGAAGGCGGTTACCAGCAGCCAACTGGGCTTTCGCGAACGCAGCACCAAACGTTTCTGCAGCGCCCATGACCTCACCGGTTGACTTCATCTCTGGCCCTAGCAAGGTGTCAACACCAGGAAACCTCACAAAGGGAAACACAGGCGTCTTAACGAACACGCCAGACACTTTTAGATCGTCTACTAGCTCGAGGTCAGCAAGGCTCGTCCCCGCCATGACCCTAGCCGCCACTTTCGCGAGAGGTACACCAGTGGCCTTCGATAAATACGGTACCGTACGGGACGCACGAGGATTCACCTCAAGCACGTACACCGTGTCATCCTTAATGGCAAATTGTATATTCATCAAACCAACAACATTTAGCGCTCGCGCGATTCGATGGGTGTAATCACGAATTACTGCAAGTTGTCGCTCGGGAACAAGATAAGGCGGCACTACGCAAGAGCTATCACCTGAATGAATGCCGGCCTCTTCGATGTGCTCCATGATGCCGCCAATTACCACCGCACCCTCCGCATCGGCTACCGCATCAACATCGAGTTCAAAGGCATCTTCCAAAAACTTATCGATTAGGACTGGCCTCTCAGGCGACGCATCAACTGCATCCGTAACGTACCGATCCAGCGCCGACAGATCATAGACAATAGCCATTGCCCGCCCACCAAGTACGTAGGACGGTCGGACAACGATCGGGAATCCGATGGACGATGCGACGGCACGTGCTTCCTCACGCGACGTGGCGATTCCGCTGGGGGCCTGGGAAATACCAAGGTCCCAGAGGAGCCGCGAAAAACGATCGCGGTCTTCCGCAAGGTCAATTGAATCCGGTGACGTGCCCAAGATCTTTACGCCTGCAGCTTGCAGCGGTAACGCGAGTTTGAGTGGCGTCTGTCCTCCAAACTGCACCAGGCATGACACATCACCGCCACCTGACTGCTCACGATCGATAATTGCAACAACATCCTCGAAGGTAAGTGGCTCAAAATAGAGTCGATCCACCGAATCGTAATCAGTGGACACGGTCTCCGGATTACAGTTGATCATAATGGTCTCAAAGCCCTGTTCCTGGAGAGCAAACGCAGCGTGACAACAGCAGTAGTCGAACTCGAGGCCCTGCCCAATCCGGTTCGGCCCACTACCCAAAATTACGATCTTCGGCCGATCGGTTGGATTTGCCTCACATTCTTCCTCGTAAGTACCGTATTGGTAAGGAGTGAATGACTCGAATTCTGCCGCACAGGTATCAATTCGCTTATACACCGGCCGCAGACCGGCGTCCTTTCGTCGGTCGAAGACTGACGCCGTATCGGCTCCGGTAATTACCGCGATATCGGCATCACTAAAACCAGAACGTTTCAGTGTAGTTAATAGCTCCACGGACATTTCCCGCAAGCCCACAAGTCCAGCCGCTTGTTCGAGCTGAATCATTTCCAAGAATTGGGACAAAAACCAACGGTCAATCTTGGTAATGTCATGTACCTGCTCAACTGTCCAACCACGCTGCAAAGCACGAAAAGTGGCAAATAGCCTTCTGTCAGTGGGTACGGCGAG
Organism: Vicinamibacterales bacterium; assembly: GCA_036012125.1. NCBI lineage: Bacteria > Pseudomonadati > Acidobacteriota > Vicinamibacteria > Vicinamibacterales > Vicinamibacterales bacterium. The sequence goes on from DASCOS010000025.1 coordinate 31,507, forward strand.
TTGCCTTTGAAGCGTCGCATCGTCCTCCGACTCGCCTTCCGACTGGGCAAATAACTGTCCTGAACGCCCCAATTCGAGCGAGCGGAATCCTTTGAGAAAAGCCTCCTTAAAAGTTCGCCCAATGGCCATGACCTCGCCAACTGATTTCATCTGCGTTGTAAGTGTCGGATTGGCCCGTGGAAATTTTTCAAAGGCCCAGCGGGGAATCTTGACAACTACATAGTCGATAGTTGGCTCGAACGATGCCGGTGTTAAACGAGTTATATCGTTGGGGATTTCATCAAGACGATAACCGAGCGCCAGCTTTGCAGCGATTTTCGCGATTGGAAACCCGGTGGCTTTCGACGCAAGCGCCGAGGAACGGGAAACGCGCGGGTTCATTTCAATAGCTACGACGCGACCATTCTCAGGATGAATGGCAAACTGAATATTTGAACCGCCGGTCTCGACACCCACTCGCCGAATAATCCGCTTAGCTGCATCACGGAGTCGCTGATACTCCTTATCGGTCAACGTCAGTGCTGGGGCAACCGTAACGCTATCGCCGGTGTGCACGCCCATCGGATCGATATTTTCGATTGAACAGATCACAACAAAATTGTCCGCTACGTCACGCATGACTTCGAGTTCGAACTCTTTCCACCCAAGCACTGACTCTTCAAGCAAAATTTCACTGACAGGACTAAAACCCAGACCCCTTTCGACCATCTCGCGAAACTCAGCCAAGTTGTAAGCGATGCCACCACCAACACCGCCAAGTGTGAATGAAGGCCTGATAATTACCGGAAATCCGAGTTTCTCGACCGCGGCCATCGCCTCGTCCGAAGACTTAACATAAACACTGTCTGGAACAGCAACGCCGATTGAGTGCATCGCTTCACGAAATTGGAGTCGATCTTCAGCCACCTTAATCGCTTCAATTGACGCACCGATTAACTCAACTCCATGCGCATTCAGAATACCCTTTTCGCCTAGGGCTACAGCAAGGTTAAGTGCTGTCTGCCCACCTACAGTTGGCAAAAGAGCGTCTGGACTTTCGCACTCGATGATCTGCGTAACTATTTCTGGCGTTAGAGGCTCTACATAAGTCCGATCAGCGACTTCAGGATCAGTCATGATCGTCGCGGGGTTACTGTTAACGAGGACAACCTCAAGTCCCTCTGCGCGCAGTGCTTTACATGCTTGTGTACCGGAATAATCAAATTCGCAAGCCTGCCCAATGACAATCGGGCCAGAGCCGATCACAAGTATACGTTTTAGGTCAGCACGCTTTGGCATTGCAAAACTACGTCATTAAATCGGACGGAGCGCCGATGTCACCCAAGCATAGTCACACCTGGTTATGAATTCTCCGTCATTAATGTCGTTCGTCAATTACATCCAAAAACAGACCGAACAGATAGTCAGCATCGTGAGGACCGGGCGAAGCCTCTGGATGATATTGCACGGCGAATGCAGGTCGCGACTTGTGACGTAATCCCTCAACCGTACCATCGTATAAATTGAGGTGTGTCACCATCACATCACTCGGTAGCGAGTCAGGATCAACGGCAAAGCCGTGATTCTGTGATGTGATCTCGATCTTATCCGTTGCTAAGTGCTTAACCGGATGGTTGGCTCCCCGGTGGCCGAATTTTAACTTATAGGTTTTGCCACCAAGCGCAAGACCCAGCACTTGATGACCAAGGCAGATACCAAAAGTCGGCACCTCAGCTGCGACCAGTGCTTGTACGTTCTTGATAGCGTAATCAAGCGGCGCGGGATCGCCGGGACCGTTGCTAAGAAATACGCCATCAGGATCAATTGCCAATAGCTCACTCGCTGGGGAACTGGCAGGAAACACACGGATGTCACAACCGTATGCGCTAAGTCGGCGTAGTATGTTCCATTTGATGCCGAAGTCGTAGGCCGCGATGCGTAACGGACGATCAGCGCGGCGCTCCGGCGGCAGGCTAAACTCCTCGGGAAACGAGGAGCCCGGCCCAGACGAGTCAGGCGCCCAATCGAACGGTGCTTGACAAGTCACACGTGTTACCAGGTCCGCGCCTTCCATCGGCAGAACCTTCCGTGCCCGATCGATCGCCTCTTCGGGTTCCACGTTGCCCGTGGAAATAACACCCCGCATCACGCCACTCGATCGCAGGGTGCGCGTGACTGCACGCGTGTCAATATCCGCAATTGCGACGATGTCATGACTCGACAAATAGTCACTCAACGTACCCGAAGCACGCCAGTTGCTAGCAATGGCTGAAGCCTGTCTGACGATAAAACCAGCGACTTGAGGTCCACGCGACTCGATGTCTTCTTCTGACACACCGTAGTTCCCGATCTCTGGACAGGTCATCATCACTAGCTGTCCCGCATACGACGGGTCTGTCAGCACCTCTTGGTAACCGGTCATACTCGTGTTGAAAACCACTTCCCCACCGGAGTCTCCCTTTGCACCAACCGAGACTCCTGCAAACCATGAACCGTCCTCAAGCGCAAGAATCGCCTTCGTCATCGCACACCCTCAAGCGAAGCAGCTACTCGGATCGACTGCCCGCCCACCACCTCAACGATGGTCGTCCATTCACGATACCCCTCAATTATGAATCGGATCGTGTGGCTCCCCGGCGAAATATCAGGCGCCAACATGGGCGTCGCACCAAGACTTCGACCATCGACATATACTTCAGCACCAGGCGGGCGCGTTTCAAATTCAATTGTGCTGGACTCCAAGGACACAAAGCTTTGGTCAGTCGACGCAGACTCCGGTAAGGTCTCTACCGGAGAAGGAAGCCCCTCTTCCGATAAGATGGACGGAGCTACCTCGCTACGAGGAATCGGCGAGGCGGCGACCTCGGCGTTGGTTTCCAGAGTCTCCATTGATGCGTCTGGCTTTTCTGCGTTCAGTAGGGCGCCACTCTCTGCTGCTGCCGGTGCTTCAACCGTAGTAGTAATAGGTGAAGGCTCTTCCGTTACCATCGCCCCTGGCAGAGCGCCTGTCTCAGAGACAGGTCTAGCCAAATCCGGTGAACGCAGTGCATAACCAGCTAGAAACGAAACAATTAACCCCACAATGAACGTTGGGGCAACCGGCAACCCCAACAATCGCCTATTGGCTTCACTTTCAGAAGAAGCCTCCTCGAGTTGAGATGGTGAGTCCTCTGTCGATTCCGAATCAATCTGGGCGTGTTGGTTACCGTGGACTTGGGCAGTATCGAAAAGTGAACGGTTTCGCGCATATGAAACGGGAACTGCTGGCTCAGAGGACTGGCTCGGAGCAGGTTCTACAATAGGCGACTCGTTTTGAGCCGCATTCGCCTCAGGAGTACTAAGGATACTTTCGACTTCAGCCGGAGTAGGAGATTTACGCCCCTGATTACTCAATTTATTCTTAGCCTCAGCCCTCACTATATTGTCTGATGGCTTCGAGTCCTCCGATACGTCCAGCATTTCGACCAGCGTAACAGGTTCAGGTTCAGGTTCATTCGTCGAAGGCTCGCTTCTTGAGTTTCCACGAGACTTTTCGTCTAACATCGGCAGGTCTGACACAACTTCATCTTCCTCAGAACCTACCCACTCGGCGGGCTCCTGTGAATTGCTATTCCAAGCTTCACCAACAGCCCCGCCCTCCTCGAAGTCGGCAGTCGACTCGACAACCAGTTCGCTGACCGGTTCGGTCGCTCCTCCATTGACCTCAGAATCAGCCGCCGAGGTCGCACTCGTTGCCTCGGTCTTACCAACGGTACTAGTAGTGGAGGTAATACCCTCAAATGCACTCGCAAATTCGTGTGCAGTGCGCGGACGTTCATCGGGGTTGTCGGACATCGCGGCCAAGAAGAGCCTCTTGAGTGCAGCGGCGTTCTTCGCTGACCCGCTATTACGTATTTTCGCGATCGCTTCACGTCCCGTTCCCACAGGACGTATTCCTGTTAGCAATTCGTATGCGATCACCGCAAGCGAGAAAATATCGGCGGTCGGACCCCAGTCACCACCTTTCACTCGTTCCGGTGCAGAGTAGGGGCGCCTAACGGGTCCCCGTAACCCAATTTCTTCCAAGCCTGGTACGACACCGAACCCACTAACCTTTACTGAATCCCTGGCTACGAACACGTCGCGCGGGTGCAGCGCGCCATGGAGCGCACCAACTGTGCGTGCACAATCGATTGCACCGGCCAGTTGAGCGATTAGCTTATTTGATCTGTCTATTGCATCTGGCGCATAGTCCCGCATCACGACATCTAGTGATTCCATCGCCACGTGCTCCAGAACTAGGTAGGCGACGGTATCCTCGACTCCAGCGCTGAGGGGCGTAACTACTCCAGGCTCGGACAGACCGATCTGAGCGATCCGATTAAAATGCTCAGCCAGCGTATGAGCCTGCTCCGGCGTGATATCAAGCTGGAATGCCTTTATAGCAACAGGCAGCTCATTTTCTGGTTCATAAGCTCGAAAAACGGGACCAGAAAAGCCCATTCCGATTTGGTGCTCCACAAGAAACGGGCCGAACGCACTAGGCTTTGGGGATGAACTCGCTTCGTCTCGTGTCAGTGCAGATACCCCTCCGGAGGGTATCGGAATGCTAGCATGGAAGCTTCATCGCTTCAACGCGTTCGGCTTGGGAAAAGCAAGACTGAGAGGCAAAGCTTGACACATCGCGCAAGCCTCTGAAACAGTAACGGCAAGGACGTAAAGCTCGCTGAATCGCTCTGATTCCCTCAGAAACTTTTGTGCAACACTCTATCGATATCGGTCGGTTCCCCTGGATCCGGCGTCTCGCCGTAGATTACGCTCTCAATTACAGCTCCCTAGCACCATTCTTTGCTGGAGATCCCTCTACACCGGAGGCGTGGCGGAAAGCGATCACGCGCCGTCATAACTTACGTCCTCCGAGTGCCTTTACTGAGGTCCTCGCCGCGCAACAACAATCACGTGGAGCTCCATCTGAGGCTCTAGCCGCTACCGAGAAACTAGGGCGACCAGATACCGTAGCCATCGTCACCGGCCAGCAGGCCGGCTTATTTGGTGGCCCCCTTTTCACTCTGCTAAAGGCAGTGACGGCCATCAAGCTGGCCAGGCGACTCTCTCAGGAACAGAGTGTGCCAGTTGTCGCCGTGTTCTGGGTCGACGCAGAAGACCACGACTGGAACGAGGTTGCCTCGTGTGCTGTTCTCGATGCCGACTGCCAGGTCAGACGAGTAGTGGCAGAACCACCGCCAGGCGCCGGTGAGATGCCCGTAGGTTCTCTCAAGCTAGGCGACGGTGCCTCAACCGCTATCGACGCTATAGCTAACGCACTCCCACCGAGCGAGTTCACCGCGACAACAATCAAGGACCTACGTCGGACGTACCAGAGCGGTACGACCATGTCTAAGGCGTTCAGTCTCTGGCTGGAAACGGTTCTTGGTGCGGAGGGTCTTATCCTCTTCGATTCCTCTGACCCGGCAGCTAAACCATTTGTCAGAACTCTTTTTGAACAAGAACTGCGAAACACCCAAACCGCGGCATTGGCAACCGAGGCCGGCAAACAACTAGTCGCAAGGGGCTATCACGCGCAAGTTACCCCACATCCAGAGAGCGTGGCGCTCTTCCGGGTAGACGGTGCTAGGCATTCAATTCGTCGGAGTAATAACAGGTTCACCGTCGGTAACGCACCGGTGGAACTCAACGTTCTACTTAAAACGCTTGACCAGCATCCCGAACAGTTCAGTCCGAACGTACTGCTTAGACCGCTCGTGCAAGACACTTTATTCCCGACGGTCTGCTACGTTCCCGGACCCAACGAGCTCGCATATCTTGCACAACTTAGAAACATCTATGAGCTCTTTGAAGTGCCAATGCCACTTATCTATCCCCGTGATAGTGCCACCTTGCTCGACTCGACCGGTGCGAGATTCCTCAAGCGCAACAATCTTTCGCTTGAAGCCCTCCAGCCACAGGACGAGGCCGCTCTGAACCAATTGCTAAAGGCACAACTACCGGAAGCGGTCAGGCAATCGATTGACGATGCTCGCCGTGCAATTCAGACCCGCATCGACACAATTATTGAAACCGTTCCGGCCGTCGACTCGACCCTGGTCGGTGCCGCACGATCAACTCTGGGCCGGATGGACCACGACCTCACAGCTCTTCACAAGAAAATCCTAAAGGCAGCAAAACGAAACGACGCTACGCTCCGGCGGCAGTTCGTGTGCACTCAGACACAGGCATTCCCGGAAGGCCACCCCCAAGAACGCGTATTGGGATTCGTGGGTTTTGTGAATCGCTTAGGACCTACACTAGTCGAAGGTCTTCTTAACGAATTACCTCTGGATCCAAGGAACCACGCGCTCATCACGCCTTGACCTCGGCCGTGCCACGCTCCGTGACCCTGTTATAATCAGGCTTGATGCCCAGAAGGCGGAGAGCATGGTCCAATAGCCCTCGGGCCAGTAGACCACGATGAGTCAGGAAGTCTTTAAAGCCGTTGCCCAAGCGCTGGCGGATGGAGAGCCCGCAGCTCTAGTTACCATCGTCAAGACCCAGGGATCCACGCCACAGCGCGTCGGTGCAAAGATGCTAGTCTATGCTGACGGTCGCACGGTTGGTACGATTGGTGGCGGCTGCTATGAAAATGACGCGTTTTGGAAAGCTCGCGAAGCCCTAGAAGACCGACGCCCAGTCATCGCCAACTATGAGCTAAGCGACGACTTTGCTGAGGAGAGCGGGCTGGTGTGCGGTGGGCAGATGGAAATCTACATCGAACCGTTGGAACCATCACCTCCTCTCTACATCGTTGGGGCCGGCCATATTGCCTACCATCTGGCCTCCATCGCCGCTGGCGTTGGATTCCAGATCCATGTCGTGGACGATCGAGAGAAATTCGCTAATCCGGAAAGGTTTCCGGATGCAGTTGAAGTGGTCGTGGAATCAATCCCTGACTGGTTACACCGTGAGAATATTCCGTCCTATGCTTACGCGGTTATCGTCACACGGGGCCACCGTCATGATTTGGATGCACTGCGTGCTCTGGCAGCGCGAGACCTGCGCTATTTAGGCCTGATCGGCAGCCGGGCCAAAGTGACCCGGATCTTTGAAGCGCTGCTTGAGGAATCCATGCCGGCCGAATGTCTCAAGCGCGTACATGCGCCCATCGGTTTGGACATCGGCGCTGTCACGCCCCAGGAAATCGCCGTCAGCATTCTCGCCGAGCTAATTGCCGTCAAGTATGGCAAAACCAACCGCGATAATGCCGAGTCAACTGTTTCCTCGCTACGGTGGACACCGAAAAGCGTTGAGACCAACTGACCAACTTATGACCCCAGCTTCCTCTCCACAACACCGCCGCGCTAGACAACACCCGCCACAATTATCTAGCCGCGCACGAGCAATCCTCGCGGCTGTCGTCCGGAGCTACATCGAGCGCGGTGAACCAGTTTCCTCGCTATGGCTCACTCGGCATAGCCGTTTCGGTGTCTCATCAGCCACTCTTCGTAACAACATGGCGGAGCTTGAGGAACTCGGATACGTCCACCAACCTCATGCCTCAGCCGGTCGTATACCTACCGACCGTGGTTACCGATGCTACGTTGACCTCTTACTCGAGGCCAGAAGACCGGCGCGCTCATCTCGGAATGTCGAAGCGAGACTTCGGCAGGCATCAGCGCTTGGCAATTTACTCAACAATGTGCCACACGAGTTATCGCGCGCTTCGCATCATCTCGGTTTCGCAATGGCACCCTCAGGCGAAGGATCGGTACTCAAACAGATTAACTTTGTTCCGCTCGACAGGCAGCGCGTACTGGTCGTCGTCGTGTCGGCCTCTGGACACGTCTCCCACAAAGTCGTAAGTGTCTCTGAAGCCTTACGACCCGTAGACCTTACACAGGCCGCAAACTATCTGAATCAGGAATTTGCAGGACTGCCATTGTACGAAGTACGCACCGCAATCGTTGAACAACTCGAAAGTGAACGAACTTTGTGCAACGCATTACGTAAACGTGCGTTACGCCTCGCTCGTAACACACTCGAAAATCTATCGGAAAGCTCATTATTCGTCCAGGGCACCTCCTTCCTCATCGACAACGCAACGGATAATGACGACTCATCTTCCATGTCAAGCCTGAGCACCCTTTTCGAGATGATCGAGGAAAAAGATCGTCTCGTGCGACTCCTAAACAGATATATCGATGATCCGGGCATGATCGTCATTATCGGTGCGGAACATCGCACAGAAAATCTTAAGAACCTTAGCTTGGTAGCCTCGACGTACTTCGACGGCAATCAGACCGGTTGCGTCGGCATCATTGGACCGAGACGAATGCGTTACGATCGGTCAATTGCGGCTGTGGAAGGAGTCTCCCGTACAGTTAGCCGACTACTAGGCACCGGCGGCACCTGGGCTAACTGAACGAGAAGATGATGAGCGACGACGCGCATTCTGTACCTCCCGAGGAGGCTCCTGAGCCTGAAACGGCATCCGATTCCCAGCACGATAACGCAGCAGAGGGTGATGAGACAGTCAACACTCCTCCTGCGGAAGAAGTTGGTAAACAACGCGATGAGTATTACGACCTACTACTCCGAAAGACGGCCGAGTTCGATAACTATCGTAAGCGAGTCGAGCGGGAACGTCGTGAACTGCTTCAAAGTGCTGGCGCCGAAATACTCGAACAACTACTGCCGATCATGGACGATCTCGAGCGAGCGCTTGACGCCATCGAGAACAGTGAGACCACCGATGGTGACGCTTATCTCAAAGGCTTTGAAATCATCCGTCAGCAGCTACTTGACCTCCTCAGTAAACACCGCGTAACACCGATGGATGTGCTCGGAGCGGACTTCGATCCACATTTTCATCAGGCAGTTGCCCATGAACCAAGTGCAACACATCGAGACGGAGAGGTAACTGAGGAGCTTCGTCGGGGTTACATGCTCGGCGACCGACTGCTCAGGCCGGCCATGGTGAAGGTGGCCAAACGTGAGTAAGCGAGACTGTTACGAAGTCTTAGGGGTGGCGCGTGACGCCAGCGGCCAGGACATCAAGAGTGCCTACCGGAAGCTCGCCCTCAAATATCACCCCGATCGAAATCCTGGTGACTCGGTGGCCGAAGAACAATTCAAGGAGGCCGCTGAAGCCTACGCCATACTTGCCGACCATGAGAAACGCGCCGCCTACGATCGCTTCGGCCACGCTGGACTCAGCGGATCACCGAGCGGCGGAGTTGATCCTACAATTTTCGAGGATTTCGGCGACATTCTTGGAAATCTTGGTGATGTTTTTGGTTTCGGCGATATGTTCGGTGGTCGGCGCCGTGCAGGCCCTCGACGTGGCGCTGATCTTCGCTATGACCTAGACATCTCATTCGAGGACGCAGCACACGGTTCAGAAACCACGCTACAGCTCCCAAGGGAAGAACCCTGCCAGGGCTGTAAAGGATCGAGGGCTGCGCCTGGCAGTACCCCTGACACCTGTTCTCAGTGCGGTGGGCGCGGACAACTCCATTATCAACAAGGCTTCCTCACCGTTGCCCGCACATGTGGTCGGTGTCGCGGAGCGGGTAAGGTAATTTCGACGCCGTGCGAAGCCTGCGGTGGGACCGGACACATCACGCAGGATCGAAAACTCACGGTGAAGATCCCAGCCGGCATCTCAACCGACCAGCGACTAAGATTACAAGGCGAAGGTGAGTTGGGTGAACGTGGTGCGCCGCCAGGTGACCTGTATGTCGTCGTGCACGTTGCCGAGCATCAATTCTTCCAACGTAACGGAGATGACCTACTGTGCGTAGTTCCCGTTCCATATCCGACCATGATTTTGGGCGGTAACATCACAGTGCCAACACTGAATGGAGATGAATCTGTCGTTGTACCCAAAGGCACGCAGACAGGAGCTAGGTTCCGCGTGAAGGGTAAGGGAATGCCAAATGTGAGCGGTAGAGGCCAAGGCGATCTATTCATTGAGGTCCAGGTTGACACTCCCACCCGAATTTCAAAAGAACAACAAGTGCTGCTAGAAAAGCTAGCCAGGACAATGGAAGACCATAAGGTGGAGCCACGCAGTCGAGCGGCTAGAGACGAAGACCGTCCGTTCTTCGAGCGAGTCAAGAACATCTTCGGTTAAGTCATGGGCCCGCGCTTCGAATAGAACTGCCCTTTTCAGGAGCATCAGCGAGCCGCCAACCTAGCGGTCTCATTGCTAGACGATTACCACCCGACTGGGATCGAAGTGCGTGGAAGTATTTGGGAGGGTTGCCTCTCTACATGGATCGCACAAACATGACGGCGCCCGAGGACATTATCGTCACGAGTCATCCCAAAGACAGACTAGCATGGCCAAAGCAACGATAGGTACGGTCTCCGCGCGCAAAATTCGACCACCGAGCGTCACTACCTGAAAACCTTCCGAAATGAATCGATTTAGGTCATCCGTGGCCCAACCACCTTCAGGACCGACGGCAAGGGAGACGGACTGAGGCTGCGGTTGCAAAGCTAGGCTTCTTGGGCGAACTGCATCGGCACGAGAAACCCCTGGCTCAACCAGAACGAGGCGTAACTTGGATTGATCGGTGGACGTGAACGCTTCGACCGTCGCCACTTCGCGTATCTCAGGAACCACGGCCCGACCGCATTGCTTAGCTGCCGCCACGGCGATTCGCTGCCACCTGGCAACACCCCCGCTCCGAAGAATCGACGGCCCATGCACAGCCTGGCGTGTTGCCCGAAGTGGTTGAACGACCGAAACACCAAGCATTGTGGCTTCACGAACACCAACATCGAACCTCCGGCCTTTTAGCACTACCGCCGCCAACGTAATAGTGACGGAAGCCTCTGGCGCCGGAACTGTTGGCTCAAGGAGCCGGACGGTTACACCCAAGCGCCCCACACTCTCTACTCGGGCCAAGTATTCGGAACCCTGACCATCGAACACGCGTATTTCGTCTTTGACGCCAAGGCGTAGGACTTGGCAAAGGTGCCTGGATTCGTCTAGCGAGAGCACAATAGCCTCACCGACTTGTTTCAAGTCAGGCGCAAAGAAGCGTGACCGCATTGGAAAGATTATAGTGCTCGATGAGACAGAAAGACCCTGTTGCAAGACCTATGTCAAACCATCAAGACATCACTGGTTTCACGCTATACTCCCTATCAGGATGCTGGTTCGTGGTCAAACACTTGGTAAGTACAAGATTCTCAAAACGCTGGGCAGCGGCGGATTCGGCACAGTATACCTAGCTAACGATACTTTTATCGATAAGCAGGTTGCCCTTAAAGTTCCTCATCGACAGAATCTTGATTTCGGTAAACAGCTTCAAGAACCTCGGCTACTCGCCACCCTCAACCATCCCAACGTGGTCGGGATCACGACCGCCGAAAAACAAGACAATGTATTCTTCATCGTGATGGAATACGTCCCCGGTGAAACACTTGAAGATCTGATTACAGTAAATGGCGCACTTGAAGTCGGTCACGCACTCGAATACATAAGGCAGATTTGTAAAGCGGTGGACCATGCACACCAGCAAAATGTTCTACACCGTGACCTCCGACCGGGCAATGTGCTCATCTCGACCACCGACGTTGTGAAGATCCTTGATTTCGGCACCTCTCGGTACCTAGAAGCCGCAGCCCATGGGACAACTATCATCGGTAGTCCACCCTACATGGCGCCGGAACAGTTCTACGGTAAAGCAGTTTTCGCTTCGGATATTTACTCGTTAGGCGTAACGATGTACGAAATGCTGACAGGGACTCTTCCCTACGATACCCCTACTCCATCGGACCTCGAGAAACTGATGAGCGGCAAGCTTGTCACCGCTCCGAGATTGCGAAACAAGAGAATTCCAACTCCAGTCAGCGACATTGTCATGCGCGCTATGGCGCCGGAGATTTCCAACCGCTACCAACGGGCTAGTGAATTACACGCTGCCCTGAACGAAGAGAGGTCATTTGAATCTCGACCGAAAGCCTCCCACACACCATCCACCTCTGAAGCCAGCCGAATCACCCCCTCGATTGGAATACGGGTGACACCAACGCCAAAGTTCTGCTACAACTGTAGCAAACCGCTTCCGGGCGGGCGTGGTACCCCATCAGGGTGTCCGTTCTGCGGTGCAGAGATCGAGCCGTAGTGCTACACTTAATATGATTCTTGAGCGTGTTTAGAACACACTCACCACTCCTCTTCGCTCCAAGGAGTTTCCCATGGGATTCACCGGCACCGGCAAGATCTGGATGAACGGGTCCTTGGTCGACTGGGCCGACGCCAAGATTCACATCGCCTCACACGTGGTCCATTATGGTAGTGGCGTGTTTGAGGGTGCACGGTGTTACGACACGGAGCGTGGCCCAGCTTGCTTCCGCCTTGACGCGCACATGCGCCGGCTTGTGGACTCAGCCAAGATTTACCGTATGAAATATGCGCTGTCACAGGAACAGTTGGAAGACGCGGTTCTCGACACAATTCGAGCTAACCAGTATCGCGCCTGCTACATCAGGCCACTCATCTACCGGGGCTACGACACACTCGGCGTGAACCCGATGCCGTGTCCGGTCGAAGCCACTATCATGCTGTGGGAATGGGGCGCATACCTAGGTGAGGAGAGCATTACCAACGGTGTCGACGTCTGTGTCAGCTCGTGGTCTCGGAGCGCGCCGAATACCTTCCCGGCACTAGCTAAATCCACAGCAAATTATGCGAACGCCGGGCTAATTAAGATGGAAGCTGTGGTCAACGGCTACAGTGAAGCAATCGCGCTTGACCCCGACGGTACGATAAGTGAAGGCAGCGGTCAGAACCTTTTCATCGTACGTGAGAATACGCTCTATACACCGGCGGTCGCGTCGTCGATTCTACCCGGGATTACGCGTCATTCAATCATAACGATTGCCCGAGACCTTGGCTTTACGGTTATCGAACAGGCGATTCCGCGTGAAATGCTTTATATCGCAGACGAGCTTTTCTTTGTAGGTACCGCCGTTGAAGTGACCCCAATTCGATCTGTCGATAAGGTCGAAATTGGCTTAGGTTCACGGGGTCCAGTCACTGAAGCGATCCAACGCACCTTCTTCGATATCGTTAATGGTCGGGTTTCGGACGAGAAGGGATGGTTGCGTCCTGTTTACACTGATGAGGCAAACAAGAACCTTTCAAAACGGACGACAGTGAAGACCGAAAATTGAGACGCTAATATTCACCCTGAAAAAACGGCGATGTATGGTTAAGGCTCGTCAATTGACGAGTATTAGTTGAGTCACAATGGAATCGTAACGCCGAACCTTATTTCCAAACGACGTGGCATGAACGAATAAAGGTAGTCACTAGTTAATCAATTATCGACCTTTAATCCAGCCGGTGAACATTGCGTGCCCTCTCGCACTCCGACGGACCCGTACACCTTCGGCTTAAATCTGCTCGCTAGGCGAGAGTTGTCTGAAATGCAACTCCGAGAGCGGTTCCGCAAGCGTAACTTTGAAACTCAAACAATTGAGGAAGCTCTTGATCGCTTACGCCAAGAGGGAGCCCTAGATGACCGACGCACGGCCTTCGCATATGCCCGAACAGCCGTTCGACTAACAGCACGCGGTCGGCGCCGTATCCTTCAGGAAATCGTTGCGCGGGGGATTAATAAGGATATTGCCCACGAGGCTGTCGAGGTCACTTTCGCTGACGTGGATGAGGCCAAGGTGCTGGCACGTGCGTTAGCGAAGCGACTCGACGGCCCAATTCAGGATGCCGCACATTTACGCCGATTGCACCGTTCTCTCCAGCAGCAGGGATTTCCCACTTCGCTAATCGTCCCCGCACTAGCAGCGCATGCAACGAACATCAAGGAATAACACAGCTGTCAGCCCCTGAGCATAACCTTGAGCAGATCGCTGTAAAATGACGTTATGACCGCACGCGACACTCGACGTAGTTTCCTCGACTACTTCGCTAGGCATGAACATCAAATCGTTGAAAGCGCGTCTTTAGTTCCTATTGACGATCGGACTCTCCTGTTCACAAACGCTGGAATGAATCAGTTCAAATCAGTCCTCCAGGGCCGAGAGCAACGCGACTATACACGGGCAGCGTCTTCGCAGAAGTGCATGCGTGTCAGCGGAAAACACAACGATTTGGATATCGTGGGTAAGTCTCCACGCCACAACACCTTCTTCGAGATGCTTGGTAATTTTTCATTCGGTGATTACTTCAAATCTGAAGCCATCGCCATGGCTTGGGAACTACTGACCAAGGAATGGAAACTCGACCCTATTCGACTGCGTGTGACAATTTTCTCCGGAGATAAGAATGCGCCGAAAGACGATGAAGCGTACAACATTTGGCAAAAATTTCTTCCAGCGGACCGCATAGATGCTTGGGGCGCGGCCGACAATTTTTGGGCGATGGGTGACACTGGGCCTTGCGGTCGGTGCTCTGAAATTCACTTCTTCTTAGGCGATGACCCGAAGTGTCCCGAAACCAGTTGTCGCGGTACAGCATGCAGCTGCCACACCTACATCGAACTCTGGAACAATGTGTTCATGGAATTCGACCGGCAGGATGACGGGACATTGAAACCGCTCCCGATGCTCTCAATTGACACTGGCATGAGTCTCGAGCGCGCGACTGCCGTATTGCAGGGCGTTGACTCAGTGTATGACACCGACCTGTTTCAACCTCTTCTTCAAAGCATCGCTGGTCTGGTTGGCACGCCATACGGTAAGCGGCAGGAGACTGATGTATCGATGCACGTTATTGCCGATCATCTTCGTGCGATGACCTTTCTGATAAATGACTTGGTAACACCATCCAACGAGTGGCGAGGCTATGTGCTGCGCAAGATCATGCGACGAGCCATGCGACACGGTAAGAAGTTAGGTCTTACTGAACCGAGTCTCCATCGACTCGTTGATGTCGTCGTAGAAGAGATGGGTGATACGTATCCGGCTCTCTCGAAAAACCGTGACATGATCGCCAAAGTAGTGCGAAGGGAAGAAGATCGTTTCGATTCGGTATTAAACGCTGGACTCTCAAAGCTTGAGGAAGTGCTGGACCGCGCAGAGACAAGTAACCGTCGCGTGACTGGTGAGGATGTCTTCCGCCTATACGACTCTCTCGGGTTACCGGCCGAATTCGTTGAGGACCTCGCCGGTGAGCGGCAGCTCTCGATCGACTGGGAAGGATTCGAACGTCTCATGGCAAAACAGCGTGACCAAGCTCGTGCTGCGAGCGGCTTCAAACCGAAACAGGATGACAGGGATACCTTTTGGACCTCCGAGGCCCTCGATAAGAATCTACTGGGTACTCAGGACCGCTTCGAGGGCTACGAGACAACGCGAGTCGACAGCAGCACGATCCTCATGCTGTGGAACGACGCGCCGGCCCCTTGTCCACAACTGGATGCGGGTGACACGGGATATTTGTCACTCGACCGCAGTCCGTTTTATGTCGAAGCTGGAGGCCAAGTATCAGACACGGGCCATATCATGTCTCATGACGGCAAGACAAAAGCCCTCGTGGAGGACATGATTCGCTTGGGCTCATTCCCTCGCGTGCACCGGATAAGTGTGGTCGCCGGCACCCTGAGTCAAGGTGACGTGGTGTCGGCAGTCGTCAATGCACCGCGTCGTAGTGCAATCCAGCGAAATCACACGGCGACCCACCTCCTTCACGCCGCTCTCAAGAAGTTGCTTGGTCACCACGTTACCCAGGCTGGCTCACTCGTCGCGCCGGAACGACTTCGGTTCGACTTCACTCATCCGACTCCGCTCAGCCAGACTGAAATCGAGGAGATCGAATGCCTCGTCAACGAACAAGTCCTGGTTGCCACCCCCGTTGACACGATTGAGCAATCTACGGATGAGGCAATTGCCAGTGGCGCGATCGCTCTATTTGGAGAGAAATATGGCGACCGTGTACGCGTGGTGTCGATTTCCGAATTCAGTAAAGAACTCTGTGGAGGCACGCATTGTGGCGCGACAGGAGAAATTGGCTCGTTCATGATTGAACAAGAAAGCGGCGCTGCGGCTGGCATCCGACGGATCGAGGCAGTGACGGGAGCACCTGCTATCCAACGGCATCAGGCCAGACGTTCCTTGCTTAATGGGATCCTTCAGGAACTCAGCTCACCAGAAGCTCGTGCCGTGGATGCACTTAGAGAGCAACAAGCTCAGACGAAACAGTTGGCACGAGATGTGAACGCCCTAAAAATGAAATTGGAACTGGTATCTGAAACAGACACCCGCATCAACGTTGACGACGTTACGCTGTTAATACGACGAGCCGATGGCTTAGATAGAAACTCGCTCCGCACCCTCGCCGACCAGTTAAAGGGCAACATCAAATCGGGCCTTGTGATTCTTGCCTCAGCCACAGCGGGCGGGCGGGTGGCAATCATTGTCAGTGTTACGTCTGACCTTAAGACTCGTATACCTGCTGGACAGGTCGTTAAAGCGCTAGCGCCGCTCGTGAGCGGGGGTGGAGGTGGTGGTCGACCTGATTTCGCTGAAGCCGGCGGCAAGGATCCACGACAAATCGACCACATGCTATCCGAGAGTGAAAACGTCGTGCGCGGTCTCCTAGACAGTAAAGAGTGATGCGAACACCATTTTCGTTCAATTTGGCTGTGACCAGACGCAAGTGGAGCGTGCAAGTGCTGCATCGCGACTCTTTGGTCGGCGATCAGTTTCATCTCAAGCCGTGACCACAAGCGTCGAGTCGACGACCGCTCGCCTTCGCCTTGATGTTTGGCTGGATATCGCCTGCCTCTTCAAAACACGGTCTGCGGCGCAACAAGCCTGTAAGGGCGGTAAAGTTGATGTCAATGGCCAGCGCGCAAAGCCACATCGAGAAGTTTCTCCTGGAGATCGCATTGCCATCACGCGTGCTTTTCGAGAGCAACAACTGGTAATTGTGAAGGGTTTAAGAGAACGTTACGTAGCCAAAACCAAAGCGCGAACCCTCTACGAAGACGCCACACCACCTCCGTCTGAGGAGGAAGCGAAATTGCGGGAATTGGTTCGGCTAGCCAACCGTGCTAACCCTCCAGCCCGGTCCGGCATAGCACCAACAAAACGGGAACGCCGATACCTCCGTCAACTGAAAAGCGGAAAGCCCTGAAACCGGTCTCGGTGAACAGAGGGCGCTTCGATGACCCATCCAGTGATATAATGCGTGTTTACTAGCGTGCTCAAACGCTAAGTTTCTTGGGGACTAAACTCGTGGCAAACCATAAGTCGGCGGTTAAGGCGCATCGGCAAGATATCAAACGGCGTGAGCGGAACCGACAGCAACGAACACAATTACGCACCGTGCTGAAGTCAATTCGGGCCACGCTAGGCTCCGGAGACACTGGCGCGGCCAAAACTGAGTTCCGGAGTGCAGTGTCATTGATCGACAAGATGGCCGGTAAGGGCATCGTTCACAACAACACAGCCGATCGCTACAAGTCGCGCTTGGCAAAGCAACTAGCAAACCTTTCAACCTCGGCGTAAGTTACGGCGGACCCCACAGAGCTCCAGTACAAGTTGCTCGATTACGATGCGTCCGTCCCCCCTAGAGCTCTTTAGGGCCAGATCGGTTCGATATAGCGCGTCTACCGCTGCCTTGACTTTACTGGACGCAAACCTCTCGCGAACAAACCACCCGAGCTGGCCAAGAATCTGAAGAGGCATCACCCCGGCATTAAATAATAAAGCGAGCTCCCTCAACGCGGCGCCTGCCTTACCTTGTTCAATTGCTCGCGTTATCGCCCAGTTGTCCTGCAAGACAGCTGGTCCAACAACAGCCTCAACGTCGGTCCGTCCAATCGTGGCCTGTCCAGAGGCATAGATTACCAAGCGCTCAAAATCCGCCCTCAGCCTCGGTAGGTCTGCACCCGTTCTGGCAATGAATGCCCGCACCGCTTCGGCATCCATAGACAACTTAAGCCGCTTCACCTCATTACACACCCAACGCTGCGCGCCATCCTCCATCTTAATCCCAGGGAAGGTCACGACAGTGGCGTGCTTCAGTAGCGCCTTTACCACCCGTCGCCGCTTGTCGAGATCGCCAGATTCAAAGATGACCGTAACTTGAGGCGAAGGGTTCTGAACGTACTGCTCGAGGGCTTCGAGATCGCGCTTCGAGTCGACGACCGCCTTCTTCGGGGAAAGTACAAGCTCAGCCTGCGATACGATAACAATGCGACGCGGTCCGAGCATCGGCAACATGTGGACGGCCTGAAGTAACCTCGCTGGTTCCGTTTCCCCACCGTAGAGCCGCTCAACGTTAAATGGTCTAAGCTCTTCCTCGACAACATCAGCAAACTCCCGAGCCAGACGAGTTCTCTCATCCTCATCGCTTCCGATAATCAGATAGATCGGGCCTGTCTTACCCGAGGCAATTTGTTTGCGAACGGTGGCCGGGGTGGAAGCCGCCATAGATAAAGTCAGCTAGAAAGCCTCGAGAATCGAGGTGACAACTGTAGTTCCGAAATCGCTGGCCATGCGCTCAAGCGCATTTGTATCCTGGCCAAAAAATGCACTTGCGTCGAGCGCGCCGCCACCCGTCGCAACATCATATTCCTCAGTGAAGACAAGCGAAGCGTTCTCCCAAATTGCTTCCTCTGTCCGTAAATCGCGCAACACAATACTGGAAGTGAGCGTGAAAGTGTACCGGGCCGCTTGCTGCTGGTCCGTGAAGCTCGATGGCTGTAAGTTGATCGACACAACACGCCCGATGAGAACCGCGTCGACACCGTCCTCCTGAGGCACTATTTGATAGCTGCCCCTCCCGATGAATTCCGTTCGTACTGCCTCAGTTAAGACCTGCTCCATCTCGAAAAAGGCCGTATTATTTTCGAAGAGCGGAATACCGATCGTTTCAACATAATCGGGCAAGAATGAGCCTCGGCCGGCCAAGGCATAGCCACAACCTGAGCTCAGAACGCTAACAAGAAGCACCAGAACAAAATATCTGTGACCTCTCACACTAGTTGTGCACCTGGACATCTTCTTCATCACCCAGATCATTTTGTGACAACGTTAACAAGGCGGCCGCGAGCAACAATCACCTTCACTATAGTTTTACCGGCAAGGTGTATTTGAATCTGAGGGTCGACGAGAACATCAGCCTCAAGGTCGGCGTCACTCCGGCCAGCTTCGACCGTTAATCGAGCACGTACTTTTCCATTGACCTGCACTGGCACAACCAATGTGTCGGCTCTAGCCACCGTTGGATCGAACTTTGGCCACTGCGCCGCAATAAGACCATCCGAGTGCCCTAATCGCTCCCAGAGCTCCTCAGCGAAATGCGGGGTAAACGGAGCGATCAACAGCACGAGCGCCTCAATCGCCTCACGGAGTACAGCTGCCGTTTCCGGGCGGATGTCCGAAGTCGCCGACCGCCGTACTCTCGGACCGCACCCAACCTCATCACAGAATAAGTACAGATCATTCACGAGTTCCATAAGTGCCGACACGGCCGTATTTAAATGGACACGGGGGTCAAGATCCCTAGACACCCGCTGGATCGTTTCATTCGTCTTACGGCGGATAGCGCGTTCAGCGTCATTCAGGTTGGCCGGCGGCTGCCCAGCTTCACGCACCCGTGTAGCCAGTGGCTCCACCAGTCGCCACACACGGTTCAAAAAACGAAAGCTACCTTCAAGTCCGGTGTCGGTCCACTCGATTTCCTTCTCGGGAGGAGCAACAAACATTTCGTAGAGCCGGAGCGTATCCGCACCATAAGTTGCCATCATGTCGTCAGGATCCACAACATTACCCTTCGACTTTGACATCACGGCACCGTCCTTCAGCACCATCCCCTGGGTAAGAAGCCGTGTAAATGGTTCATCGTGCTCCACGAGTCCGAGATCGTGCATTACTTTGCAGAAGAACCGAGAGTAGATCAGATGCAGGATGGCGTGCTCGACACCTCCGCTATAAAAATCGACCGGCGTCCAGTAGTTTACAGCTTCAGAGTCGAACGGCAGCACCTTGTTATGCGGGTCACAGTAGCGATAGTAGTACCATGATGAGTCAATAAACGTATCCATGGTGTCTGTCTCACGTCGAGCGTCGGCACCACACGTCGGACATGGCGTATTAACAAATTCTGGCACCTGTGCCAGTGGCGAGTCGCCTCGGCCGCTGAACGCCGTCACGTTCGGTAATTCAACCGGAAGTTTGTCGCAGGGAACCGGAACCAATCCACAGGATTCGCAGTGGATAATCGGAATCGGCGTACCCCAATAGCGTTGCCGTGAGATTCCCCAATCCTTCAGACGGTACTGCACCGTACCTTCGCCGATGTTTTGAGCATTTGCCGCTTGTGTCATCAGGTCTCGAGCCTCGGCTGACGGCAAACCCGAAAACTCTTCCGAAGCTACCAGCCTGCCTTGACCCACATAGGCCTCCTCAAGCGCCGAGAGTGAGGCCGCGTTCTCAACTGGCTGAACGACTACCCGAATTGGCAGGTCGTACTTCTGCGCAAACTCGAAATCACGTTGGTCGTGTGCGGGAACACCCATGACTGCACCAGTTCCATACTCACCGAGGACAAAATTCGCCACCCACACTGGGACATCCTCACCCGTAAAAGGATTAGTGGCTCGCCGACCCGTATCGAAACCTTCCTTCTCGATTTCTCCGGTAAGTCTGGCCGTTCGATCCTGAGCCCGGAAACGGCGGATACGTTCGAGGAATGCCTCGGGCTTCCTTGCAGAGGTTGCGATTTCGTCAATAAGCGAGTGCTCAGGAGCTAATATTACAAAGGTAGCACCGTAAATTGTATCGAGACGCGTCGTGAAAACATCAATTGGTGCTACCTTGTCACCGGTTAAAAGGAACCGAACGCGCGCACCCTCCGATCTACCGATCCAGTTGCGCTGCATCGTCAGCACCTTTTCTGGCCATTCGGTTAGACGGTCAATGCCGTCGAGCAATCGGTCCGCATATTCGGTAATACGTAAGAACCACTGCTCAAGTGAACGTGCAGCCACAGCAGACGAGCAACGCCAGCAGTGCCCTTCGGTCACTTGTTCGTTGGCCAGGACCGTCTGACAGCTAGGACACCAATTAACTGTAGAACGCCGACGATACGCCAGACCACGCTCGAACATCTTCAGAAAGATCCACTGATTCCAGTGATAGTAATCGGGAAGACAGGTAGCTATCTCTCGTTCCCACGCATAGCTAATACCCAACCGCTGCAACTGTCCCTTCATGTGAGCAATGTTGTCTAGCGTCCACGTCCTAGGGTGTACCTTGTTTTGAATGGCGGCATTCTCGGCTGGAAGACCAAAGGCGTCCCAGCCGAACGGATGGATTACGTGGTAGCCCTGCATTCGTTTCATCCGAGCCACCACGTCGCCAATCATGTAGTTACGGACGTGCCCGACGTGCGCATGACCCGACGGATAGGCAAACATCACCAAGCAATAAAACTTTGGCTTAGAGGAATCTGCTTCTACCTCAAACGTCCGGCATTCAGCCCAACGCTGTTGCCACTTCTTCTCAATTGTCTGCGGGGAATACTCGGACACGACTGGGGCCATACGCGTGAACCGGCAAACCTGGTTGCCGGCAGTAACTCGATGGGCGTAATGCACAAGCGATCAGCCGGTGCCGCTCGGGTCGATGGAACGCCAGATAGTTAAACTCGTTACCACGATCAATAAGTGACGGAGACGACCATCCGCCATGCCGCCATTATAGCGTAGGCCCCTAGTTACGCACCGTTGAACTGGATGCACTGACATTCACCTTATTCGCTACTTCACCAGACGCCACTCGGCCAGTGTGGTTGGTGCAGCGAAATGATATCCTCCATCACCGCTTCCGCACGGTCGGTTGCACCCTTGAACGACGGTGCTTCACCGATGGACGGGTCACGAAGAACAGCAACTGTCGAGTCAAGACACTCATCAAGAGCTTGAAGATCGTAGCCACCCTCGGTCACAAACGCCAGACGACCACCACTCACTTCGTCCGCAATGATTCGTAAATGACGTGTCATCGCACGATAGCCTTCGGTTGTGACCTCCATACCGGCAAGTGGGTCTCGCTCATGCGCATCGTATCCAGCCGAAACAAGTAAAAGGTCAGGGGAAAACGCCCGTAATGCCGGTAGGACGAGGCGCGTGAACACTAGTTCGTAGTCGGCGTCAGTTGCGCCGGCCGGAAGAGGTACATTCAAGGTTCTGCCCTCACCCGCGCCTCGCCCGATATCAGCAATCGCACCCGTCCCAGGGTAAAAAGGATACTGGTGCGTAGAAACATAAAGGACCTGTGGATTGTCGTAAAACATCCACTGCGTGCCATTGCCATGATGAACGTCGTAGTCAACAATCGCCACCTTTGATGCACCGTTATCTAGAGCGTGCGCGGCGGCCACAGCTACGCTGTTAAAGAAACAAAAGCCCATCGCTCGGTCGGTTTCGGCATGGTGGCCTGGTGGGCGCACCAACGCGAGCACGGGGCTCCCGTCAGCCATCGCATGAGAGGCAGCCTCTACAGTCGCTCCGGCAGCTAAACGCGCGACTTCATGCGACCTTGGTGAGGTATAGGTATCGGGATCGAGCTTAACAGCGAGACCCGACGTTGCCGCAATCGATTCAATGTAAGTGGAGGCATGAACAGCCACCAGTTCTGCATCGGTTGCCGGACGAGGTTCGATTACTCTGCCACCGTCACGGACAAATCCTTCTGCTACGTTCTGCATTACCTCAGCACGTCCAACGCGCTCAGGATGTCCTGGCGGCGTAACATGGTCAGCGAATCGTTCAGATGCGAACAACACTAACGATGTTTCACTCACGAAGCCTCCAGGAGTTGGTTCGTCGTATCGGTGAGCCCATGTAACGCCCGCTCAAGCTCAGAACGCTTCGTTTCGAGTGTGTGCTCGTCAGCATTTTGAGGCACATCGATCGACGGGCCCACCGCGAGAGCAACCCGACTGAAAGGCTTCGGAATCTGCGTCCGATCCCAGCTTCCCGCCATCCAATACCGGTCCGCTTCAAGATGAAACGGGAGCAGGGGGTTACCCGTGGCACCCGCTAACCACACAGCGCCTAGCTGTGCAGAACCAGTTGGCCCACGCGGCCCATCGACAGTAAAGCCAACCGGCTTCCCCTCTACTAAGGCGCGCTTTAAGGATAGTAGCGCGCGTTGGCCGCCATGAGAGGTCGATCCACGTGCCGTCCCATAACCGAACCGCTCTATGATCCTAGCAATCCATTCACCATCAAAATTCTCACTGGTAATCACGACGATGCCACGCCGCCGGAAATAGTAGGTGGCCGAGAGGATACGGCCGTGCCAAAAAGCCATAACTGGTTGTCGTCCACTCTTTCGAATCTCGTCAAGATGCTCAATTCCACTGACACGCCACCTGAGCGTCACGCCGAGTAATGCAATGAGAGGGTACGCCAAGGCCGCGATCCCAGCGGCCTTGGCTCGCTGCCATGACGTTAGTCGGCGAGTCGGCGAACCTTCCATTACTCTCGCACCAACGGAAATACAGTTACTCGATCAAACATCACATCCCGTCGTACTGCGGACCTCCTCCACCTTCCGGCGGAACCCAGTCGATGATCTGATACGGATCAATGATGTCACAAGCTTTGCAGTGAACGCAGTTTGATGCATTAATCTGCAACCGTAAATCGTCCCCAACTTCCACCATCTCATATACGTTAGCCGGACAGAACCGAATACAGGGGTTCCCATATTCTTCACGACAACGTGTACGGCAGATATCTAAGTCTTGAACTAATAGGTGTGCTGGCTGGTCTTCTTCGTGGCGCGTTCCTGAAAAATGTACATTTGTTAGGCGATCGAACGTCAATTTTCGGTCAACAGGGGCTTTAATGGAGTTACGAGTCGCTCCATTCAGCCCATGGTAAACCGCCATCGTCTGCATTCGCTTATGACCGATAAGATTCGGCACCGGATCGCGGAACCACCAACCCCGTGCTAGTAACGACAGTCCAGCAAAAGCAAGTCCAGCTATTAGTCCATGCCCAAAACCCTGATGTACGTTGCGTACAGGATACATTTCTCGTCGAACAGGGCCATCATCGACTAAGGTCTGGAACGCCTGCAACCTGACAGCCGATGGATCACTTGCCAGCACAGCATCGAGTGCCACCTGCGCCGCATAAATGCCTGTCCACATTGCAAGATGGATCCCCTTTAGACGCAGAGAGTTCAGAAATCCCACAGCATCGCCAACCAGTAATGCACCGTCGATGTAGTATTTCGGCACCGCATGCCACCCACCCTCCGGCAGAGCCTTCGCTCCGTACCTTAACAATTGGCCATCAGCAAGCAGACCTGATAACAAGGGGTGACACTTTAACCGCTGGAACGCCATGTGTGGATCAAACAAGGGATCTTGATAATCGAGACCGGTCACGAAACCTAGGGACACCCGGTCAGGTGCCAAGCCATATATAAAGCCACCACCGAACTCCTCGGAACGGAGTGGGTATCCGAGGGTGTGCATTACAGTCCCGGGTTTGACCCTACCAGTCGGGACCTCCCAGAGCTCCTTGATCCCAAGAGCGTAACTTTGGGGTTGCGAAGCAGCGTCAAGCCGAAACCGTCGCAAGACCGTCTTTGATAAGTTTCCTCGCACGCCATCAGCAAAAATCGTTACCGCAGCACGAATGTCAACTCCGGGCTCAAAGTTCGACTTTCGTTCACCCCCTCGATCAACTCCACGATCACCTGTACGGACACCCACGACGCGGTCGCCGTTATAAAGCACCTCAGTAGCAGCGAAACCGTTAATCACATCTACGCCGGAAGACTCCGCTTGCTCAGCTAGCCACTTTACAAACCGGTTCAAAGAGATAATGTAACAACCATGGTTCTTGAGTGGAGGCGGCGTGAAAGGGAACCGGATCGCGCGCTTCTCAGTCAAGAACAAGAGCCGATCCTCGTGCACCGCTGGCCCTAGCGGTGCGCCGAGTGATTCAAAGTCTGGAAGAAGATGGTGGAGCGCACTTGGATCGAACACAGCACCAGATAACATGTGTGACCCGCTATCCCTAGACTTCTCCAGCACGGTAATGGCCAGTGGGGTGCCACCCCGAGACTTCTGCAACTGTGCCAGATGCAAGGCTGCAGATATGCCCGCTGGGCCACCACCGACGATCAGGACGTCGACCTCAACCGTTTCGCGCCTCAAGGTAAACTCTCCAGTTCAGAAATTATTGCAGGCACAATTTCGAACAAGTCACCCACCACACCATAGTCTGCAATCTCAAAAATAGGCGCATCAGCATCTTTGTTAATCGCAACGATCGTCCTAGCGCCCTTCATACCTACAACATGCTGGATCGCACCTGACAAACCAACTGCAAAATAGAGAGTCGGCGCCACCGTCTGGCCGGAACTTCCTACCTGACGGTCCATCGGCAGCCAGCCCATGTCGCAAATCGGGCGTGAAGCTGCAATCTCAGCACCCAGCACGGCAGACAGACGCTGAACCAACTGGAGATGCTCTTCGCTTTTAATACCTCGGCCGACCGCGACGATCCGGTCTGCCTGCGATAGATCCACCACCTGTTTTGCCTCTTGAAATGCAGGCTCCGGGCGCTGCCGCAGTGCGGCGGCTTCAAAAATCACAGGAACAGTTCGTCTTGGCGCTGAGGTGTCACCGTAAACAAGAGTATCCGCGCTGATCGCGCCATTTTGGAACGTAACGATGTGTGGCGGCGGCCCCAGGGCCACCACGTCAGCCATCAACTTACCTTGAAACATAGGACGACTGAAGATCAGGTTGTCGTCCCGACGCACCGCACAAACACAATCGGTGATTAGAGCGCGGTCGAGTGCCCCGGCCAGCGCTGGCACGAAATCTCTAGATTGATAGGTATGGGAAAATACAACAAGCTCAGGCGACTCAGCTTCGATTAGCAAGGTTAGGGCACGTACAAAGCCATCGGCCGTGTACTGCTCAAGCGCATCCTTATCGAGTACAAGTACCTCGGCCACATCAGCCGTGGCAAGTTCTTCTGCAGTTCTGTCCAAACGGACACCGAGAATCGCAACCTTGACCTTGCCACCAATCTGCTGCGCTCCCGCTAGAGCTTCCCAACTCCCGCGGTTTAGCGCTCCATCCCTCTGCTCGGCAATAACAAGAATCATTTTGGCATCCAATGGATGCTAATTAATGTGCTCACGCCCCATCACAGCACCCGTGCTTCATCCCGTAGCAGCCTCACTAGCTTCTTGGCAGCCTCCGAAGAAGTTCCATCAACAAAGTGTGTCTGCTTTTCCTTTTCTGGTGGATACAGCGCTACGATTCGCTGACGTGCCTCACCAGGTGCTACAGCCTGAATAGTCCGAATTTCCTTCTTTTTAGCAGCCATGATGCCCTTCAGGGTGGCATACCGTAACTGGTTGATCCCACTCTGAATCGTCAGTAGCGCAGGCATCGGCAACGCAACCCACTGGAACCATCCGCCCTCGAGTTCACGCTTGACTCTAACTGCGTCATCACTGACTTCAATATCCATCACGATGGTAGCGTGCGGCAAACCCAGAAGTGCAGATAAGATGATGCCGGTCTGGGCAAAGCCATGATCATCAGATTGGAGGCCTGTGAGTACAAGAGAGGCCTCCTCAAACTTGATGGCGGCGGCAAGCGCCTGAGCAACACCGAACGCATCTATTCGCGCGGTATCATCACTGACAACGTGAATGGCTCGATCTGCACCTCGAGCCAACCCTTCACGAATAACCTGAGTCACCCGAGCTGGCCCCATCGAGCAGACTATCACTTCACCGCCATGCTTCTCTTTAAGACGTAGCGCGGCTTCGAGCGCGTAAGAGTCTGGCTCGTTCATCTCAAAGCTAGCATCCTGTTCTCGGACCCAAGTCCCCTGAGCATCAACTTGGAATGGCCAATCACGGGTGAGCACCTGCTTAATGCAGACAATAATGTTCATGTTGTTAATTAGCGCGGATGCGCAACGAGAAGACTAAACGAATGATGACCCTGTAGCGTTCAATGGGATCGACTACGAATCGCACCGTTTGAAGAGAAGTACAGCGTTCGTACCCCCGAACCCAAACGAATTCGACAACGCATACCTAATCAACGCAGGACGTGCCAATCCCGACACATAGTCAAGGTCACAGTCAGGGTCGGGGGTATCAAGATTAATCGTCGGCGGGAGCGTTTGTCGTCGAACAGCCAAAGCGGTGATACCAGCTTCCAAACCACCCGCCGCACCCAGTAAATGCCCAGTCATCGACTTGGTTGAGGATACAGCTAGTTTGCTGGCTTGACCGCCGAAAACGTTCTTAATCGCCAATGTCTCCAATTTATCGTTGTAGGGAGTCGAGGTGCCGTGCGCATTAATGTAATCGACTTGGTCTGGGGGACACTCCCCGCGTGCCAGTGCCGCCCGTATAGCTCTCACCGCCCCATCGGCATCTTCGGAGGGCGCCGTCACGTGGAAGGCATCTCCCGACATCCCGTAACCAACTAGCTCCGCGTACAACGGGGCCTTCCTCGCTATTGCCTGCTCGTATTCCTCAAGAATGACGACTCCCGCACCCTCACCCATAACGAACCCATCACGATCACGGTCAAACGGACGACTCGCACGCTCGGGCTCGTCGTTCCTCTTAGACAAAGCTCTCATCGCCGCGAAACCACCAACGCCGAGTGGTGTGATGGCTGCCTCAGAACCACCCGCAATCATTACATCAGCTGCGCCTCGACTGATGATTTCAAACGCGTCACCGACCGCGTGAGCAGAGGCCGAACAGGCAGTGACCGTCGCAGAATTGGGCCCCTTAGCCCCAAAACGGATCGAAACCTGTCCAGCAGCAAGATTAATGATGACTGACGGAATAAAGAATGGTGAAATTTTTCTCGGACCGTCCTTGAGTAACGACCGATGCTCGCGTTCGATGGCACTGAACCCTCCTATGCCAGACGCGATGAAGACTCCAACCCGCTCAGCAATCTCCGGCGTAACTTCTAAACCGGCATCGCGAACCGCAAACTCGGCGGCAGCAATAGCGTATTGAATGAAGACGTCCATCTTCTTGACGTCCTTCTTGGCGATAAACTGCAAGGGGTCGAAGTTCTTGACCTCCCCTGCAATGCGTGTCGAGAACTCAGACGCGTCAAATCGGGTTATAGACCCGATACCACTACGCCCAGCGCAAAGCGCCTCCCAGTTCTCCTCCGTGCCAACTCCTAACGACGACACGAGTCCAACGCCGGTGACAACAACTCGCCTCTTCACACAGCCTCCGCGTGTCTACAGGCGCTACTTCTTGGCCTTGGAGTGCGTCTCGATATAGTCAACGGCTTCCTTCACTCGAGTGATCTTCTCCGCATCCTCATCAGGAATCTCGATATTGAACTCTTCTTCCAGCGCCATGACCAGCTCGACTGTGTCGAGCGAATCCGCTCCTAGATCATCGACAAAGGAAGCATCCGGGGTTACTTCCTCCTCACCAACGCCGAGTTGCTCCACAATGATGCCCTTGACTTTGTCCGTGACGACCATTCACACCTCCTACATGTACATTCCACCGTTAACACCTACAACCTGCCCAGTAATATACGATGCCTCGTCGGATGCAAGAAACCTTACCGCATGTGCGACTTCGGCGGGAGTGCCCATCCGGCCAAGCGGCACCAATGACTGCCAGTCGTCCCGACCTTTACTACCGAGAGCCCGTGTCATATCAGTGTCGATCAATCCAGGCGCTACAACGTTTGCCGTAACACCACGAGAGGCAACTTCTTTGGCTACCGCTTTGGTAAAGCCGATTAAACCAGCTTTCGACGCAGCGTAACTCGCCTGACCCGCATTACCCATCTGTCCCACTACAGAACTGATCGTGATAATGCGACCGAATCGCTGCCGTATCATAGGGCGAAGGACTGCCTGAACACATGTGAAAACGGCCGTAAGATTCGTCGTCAGAACGTCGTCCCAATCCTTTCGCTGCAGACGAAGTAATAGCTGGTCACGAGCGATTCCAGCATTCGCTACCAAAACATCGATTCTTCCTAACCTCTTCACCACATCACTAACCAGATTACGAACAGCATCAGGTTCAGTCACATCGAGACTCGCAAGTTCGGCTCGGCCTCCTGACGCTAAAATCGTCGCTACCGTCTCCTCAGCATGTTGCGCGCGCGCGGCGGCGACAACCATACAGCCAGCCTCAGCGAGTTGTTCGGCGACCGCACGCCCAATACCACGCGATGCGCCCGTAACAATTGTCACACGGTCACCTATTTTCGTCATGCAATCACCCGGCAGTCTCTAGCAAGAGACCGTTCCCTCAACCGTTGGGACTATCCAATTAACTCCTTAGCGTGGTTCAACGTGGGTAACGTATCCACCGCAACCGCCCGAAGAGCACGGTCAATTTTCTTCATCAGCCCGGTTAACACCGAACCCGGCCCCACCTCAACATACGTGCGACTACCATCCGATGCAAGACGTCTAATAACTTGCTCCCATAACACGGGCGAAGCGATCTGCTGAATAAGCGCATCAATCGAAGCCTGAGCATCGCGTTTAGGCTCAGCATCAACATTAGCTACGACCGGAATGCGGGGATCGGTTGCACTCAGCCTTCGTAATTCCGGCGCCAGCCGATCTGCCACAGGCTGCATCAGGGCACAGTGAAATGGCGCGCTCACCGTCAACGAAATGACACGTTTCGCGCCCATCCTTTTTGCCACTTCACCGGCACGATGTACGGCCTCACGGTCGCCAGCAATCACGACTTGCCGAGGAGCATTTAAGTTGGCGGGCGCGACAACCTCACCGTTGCCCGACTCATCGCACGCCTGCTTGACGCTACTAGCATCTAAACCCAGTATGGCAGACATCGCACCAGCCCCAACAGGCACAGCCTCCTGCATATATCTACCCCGACGCTTCACGATACCCAGTGCGTCTGCAAACGCTATCGTACCTGCAGCCACATGTGCGGAGTACTCACCTAGGCTATGCCCGGCGACGCACGTCGGCCTCAGACCACGCTCAATTAATCCTCGATACATTGCGACACTCACTGTCAGAATGGCCGGTTGAGCATTCTCAGTCAACGTTAAGTGTTCTTCTGGACCTTCAAAACAAAGCCTACTGAGTGACTCGCCGAGCACTTCATCGGCCTCCTCAAAAGTAGTGCGACACTCAGGATACGCGTTCACAAGATCGCGGCCCATACCCACACATTGTGACCCCTGCCCTGGAAAGATAAACGACAACATCTCTAATTTCTCAACCAACCAACTACTGCTGTGAGTAAGTGGTTTCGAGCACGGTAACCTGAGAGCTGTTTCACGCCTACTGGACCGGTTACATTCACAATGCGCACATTCGGCGACTTATAACCTACGCGCTGTTTGATCTTGTCACGGGAGGCATTGCTCCCCGATCAACATGAAATACTCAGAGTCTCCACGCTCAGATCT
Organism: Vicinamibacterales bacterium; assembly: GCA_036012125.1. Taxonomy (NCBI): domain Bacteria; kingdom Pseudomonadati; phylum Acidobacteriota; class Vicinamibacteria; order Vicinamibacterales; species Vicinamibacterales bacterium. Next base: position 61,904 of record DASCOS010000025.1, read on the forward strand.
TGAAATGGTCCCCGCTTACGACTCGTCGATTTCACGAATCGGGCGGCCTCTATAGTATCCACAGTGCGGACAGACCTTATGCGGCGGCTTCATCTCATGACACTGCGGGCACTCTCCCATCGGAGGCACCGACAGCGCATCGTGCGTTCGTCGTTTGGCGGTACGCGACTTTGAATGTCTCCGTTTCGGATTCGGCATCATCAACTCCTTACTCGATCACTTACGTTATTTCGAAGACTTTCCTTTCAGTAGTCCATCAAGAGCAGCTAATCTCGGATCACGCCATTTGATCGAGCATTTACAATCGGTAAAATTAAGATTCTTGCCGCAAGCAGTACAAAGCCCGCGGCAACCTTCCTGGCAAAGTGGCTTCATCGGCAATGCCAAATAGAACTGTTCGGCCATGAGTTGTCGGAGATCGATCTGATCGTCGCGATAAAAGGCTACCGTTAAATCTTCATCGCCGATCTCCACGTCATTCGTCCCAGTGTTCAGCGCTTCAGAGACGTAGCGAAGGTCGAACGCCACGTCCAACTCTGTGTCACACAACTCTCCACACCGACAGCATTGCACTCGAAGCCTCGTAGCAAGATGACCTGCCAATTGATACCAATTACGGATCTTCTCGACATCGCACACTAGCTCTACGGGTTTGCCGACGGTGAATTCGTCAGTTGCCTTAAAAGCCGACGGTGGATAGGTCCGTTCAAGGCGAACACGAGGTTCGCTCAGAGTCTTGAGATCCAATAGCATCTGGCAGCCTACACAAGCGGTTCCGAACCCGAGATTTTAACACGAATGGCAGAATATTCACCGTGCTTGTACGCCTCACACCAACTCAACCCAAGGTTTTGGAATGAACAGTCGTTCGTAAAGACTCACCGCAAACCGATCGGTCATACCAGCGAGGAAATCCCGCGCCGCAGTATCAATGCCCTCAGTCGCTACTATACCCTCGTCAAGGAAGGCTTTAGGTTGCTCATGTACTTTTTCCCAAAGGCCTCCAAGAATCCCCGATGCCTTTTTGAACTCAACTGTTGCATCGCTGTTCTCATACACCGCCTCGAATAGAAATGCTCGAAGGGCGAGCAGCGCATCCAAGACTTCTTCGCTCATTCGTACCCGGTCGAGCTCTGCCTGCATCGTTTGAAGTATTACATCGGTCACGAGTCGACTGATCCGCTCAGATTTGGTGCCCCCTAGAAGCGCTATCGGCTTGGCTGGAAGGTCCGCCTCCGCTAGGAGACCCGCTCGTAAGGCATCGTCGATGTCGTGATTCACATATGCAATCATGTCAGCAACACGCGCTACCTGCCCCTCAAGCGCCGTTACCCGATCTGTATCCGCTGCACCTACCGGTGCACCATGCTTTCCCTTCGAGTGTTTGGCAATTCCGTCCCGCACTTCCCAAGTCAAATTGAGACCTTGACCATCGTTTTCTAGTCGATCCACGATGCGTAAACTTTGTTCGTAATGATTAAATCCGCTGGGAATGAGTTCCCGTAACACTCGCTCACCAGCATGTCCAAAAGGTGTGTGACCTAGGTCGTGTCCTAGTGCAATGGCCTCAGTCAGCTCTTCATGCAGACGAAGAGCTTTCGAAACGGTTCGCGCGATCTGGGAGACCTCAAGTGTGTGTGTCAGGCGTGTGCGGTAGTGATCTCCAGCTGGTGAAAAGAACACCTGCGTCTTATGCTTCAATCGACGAAACGCCTTACAATGCACGATACGGTCACGGTCGCGTTGAAATGCAGGACGGATCGGATCCTCAGCTTCGTCTTGAGGCCGCCCTTTACTTGCATCACTCTTGGAGGCCTGAGGGGCAAGAAACTCATGTTCGCGCGCTTCAAGTCCTTCTCTTATCGTAGCCATCTCGTTCATCTCACACGCTTAAGCCCTGGCCGACTTACTGACTATGCCCCTAGTGCGATCTCGCTGAGAAAGCTCATGCCCGACGCGAGCGGTTTCAATCCAAGGCCTTCAGCAATTGTTTGACCGACATCGGCGAAGCTCGATCGGGTCCCCACGTTCGTGCCAGCACGAACCGACGATCCGGAAATAAGAACGGGCACATACTCACGCGAGTGATCCGTACTTGGAGTTGTCGGGTCATTCCCGTGGTCAGCGGTAATGATAAACAGATCGCCGCCCTGAATATATGGAAGTAAACTGGCCAGCCGACGATCAAACTGCTCCAAATTAGCCGCATATCCCAACACGTCATTTCGGTGACCGTAAACAGTATCGAAGTCGACCAAGTTGGCCATAATGATGCCTTGTGGCGTCGACGTCAGTGTACGCTCAAGTGCATCCATTACGTCATCATCGGATGAAGTGTGGACCGCCTTTGAAATACCTCGGCCAGCGAAAAGGTCATCAACTTTGCCAATCGTTACCACTGGAACCCCAGCGGCTGTTGCCCGATCGAACAACGTGTCACCTGGCGCTGGGCACGTAAAATCTCGTCGCCCTGCTGTACGCTGGAAGGCCCCAACTTCACCGGCGAAAGGACGGGCGATGACCCGACCTACACCTAGTCCCTCAACCATGATCTCAAACGCAATCTCACAGCAACGATACAGCTCGGGCACTGACATTATGGATTCATGGGCAGCAATTTGGCAGACACTATCAACTGATGTGTAAACAATTGGTGAACCAGTCTCAAGGTGCTCTCTTCCAAGTCTCTCAATGATCTCAGTTCCTGAAGCTGTTGAATTACCCAAGGTCTTATAACCAATCCGGCGTTCGAGATCGGCAATGACGTGTAAAGGAAAACCGTCAACAAATAGAGGAAACGGACGGTCAAGGACCACGCCGGTCAACTCCCAGTGTCCCGTCACGGAATCTTTGCCCGGTGAGGCCTCAGCCATCCGTCCGAATGCCGATAACGGCACCGGTGACGAACCTCCAAGATCGACAACGTTCCCAAGCCCCATCGCGCGAAGCGTCGGAATCAAAAGGTCTACGTGCCGCGCAATGTTCCCGAGGGTATTACTACCCTCGTCCGCGTACTCCGACGCATCAGGCAGCGCACCAACCCCGGCGCCGTCAAGAACAACCACAATCGCACGGGAGAACGAAAAGGATGAGGGTCGCACCGAACTTCCGGCACCCGCCATAATCATGGGCACCGTTCGCCTCATAACACTACAGACTCTGACCGAGCTACCACGTTGTCACGAACGATTTGTTCCGCCAACCTAAACGCGTGCACCGGTCCATCGTCAACCTGAATCCAGTGTAGATTAGGCTCTTTCCTAAACCAGATCAACTGACGCCGAGCGTATCGACGGTTGGCCCGTATGATGTCATCACGCGTACTCTCCTCGGTGCCAACTCCATTTAAAAAAGCCAACACTTGCCGGTACACCATGCCACCGAATGGCAATGCCGAGTCAGGTATACCCATAGCACGCAACCGCCGGACTTCGTCGATGAGCCCTTCGGTAAGCTGACTTTCTACACGCCGCGCCACTTTCACTGCTGTCAGGTCACTTGACTGGCGTAAGGCAATACCAATAATGCTATATCCAATTAGCGGTGAATGGGTCCCGTCGAAGTGGCGTGTCAGAGGCCGTCCGGTGAGATAGTAGACTTCCAAAGCTCGAATTAAGCGCTTTGCGTCTCTGGCATGGATCCGATCGGCTGATTCGGGATCGACATGTCGAACTAAACGGTGCAGCCGTTCCACGCCGTATCTGTCGCTCAAGGCCAACAACCGTTCCCGAAGGTCGGAGTCCCGCCCAGGGCCAGGAAATAAACCGCGAGTGAGTGCACGATAGTAGAGTCCCGTACCACCAACAAGTATCGGCAGCCGCCCCCGAGCGATGGTCTCAAATACTACGGCACTCGCATCGGTAGCATACCGCGCTGCCGAATAGTTCTCACGTGGATCGACAACGTCGATCAGGTGGTGCGGTATTCCTCGACGCCCTTCCAACGGAACTTTATCAGTACCAATATCAAATCCTCTGTAGACAGCTGTCGAATCACAGCTGATCACCTCACCGCCAAAACGCTCAGCGATTTCGATTCCCAACGTGCTCTTGCCAGTTGCAGTTGGACCGACGATTGCGACCAAGATCTTGGTCTTACTCGGCAGTCGGGTGGACGGACCGCCCGCTAATCGGCCACTCAAATACCGACCTCCACTACAGATTCGGGAACCACAACCTAAAGATTGGCACTAGTTAGAGGGGCGGGCGTTCATTGTAATAAAAGGTGACCGTGAAGAACGCCTTGTCAGCTGGATATTCTGACGGCAACGGCTGTGTAGGGTCAGATGCCAACAGAGCGTTGCGTGCCGATAAATTAAACGAGTCGATTGTTGATGGCTGGATAACAGTCACGTCGGTCAACATACCGTTCTTATAAACGTTGAAGGTAACCACCGTGTGTCCCTTAAAAGCCATAGCCGCGTATGGCACCAGCCAGTTACGTTTGATCTGAGCGATAAAGCGCCGAATCCATGGCCCAAATTCTACGCCCTTAGTATCGAACTGAATCGAAGGACCGAACTGTCCGCCTCCTCCACTTGGATTATCGAAGGTCTCTTGATCGACATACCTCTCAAGATTGCGGATAACTTCACCTAACGAACCGCCAGATAATGGCGCCTGGACTCCCGACGGAGGAATTCTAGATGCTGTCCTCGGTGCGTCGTTACCAACTGTACCGGGATCATTTATGTCGACCTCACCAAGTTCTCTGTCGTCGATGACACCAGTATCGGCCGCATTCGCCAACACCTCAGCCTCATTAACCACGGCATCTTCAGGACTAGCAAGTTCCTCAACAGTTTCACCATCCGGTTCACCATCGGCGGGATCCAATCCTGGACCATCACCCCTTACCTCCTCGGCAAGTTCTGGAAGGATGACAAGTTCAGAAGAATCGCCACGCGCGAATGGAACCGGATTCAGTGGCTCAGCCGAACGCTCAGGAGCCATCGCCGAACGATCCCGATCTGACAGCATGCCGACATCTGGGGACTCTAGTGCCTCAGTATCAATGCGTGGTTGAACAAAAACAAAGCGTTCGGCTTGGCGCTGTTCTGCCAACCGCTCTTCAAGAAGCTCTGCATTGCGAGCCGCGCGCTCTTGTGCGCGACGTTGAACTACCTCTTGGACAAACGGCAGCCCAGGAATCAGTAGTACAAGCACCAGTAGCAAGACATGGCCCAGAACCGAAATCAGAAACCCCTCGCGGCGCGACATCGGACCGTCAAAAGACGGCGGGTCGGGACGCGATGAATCGAACTCAAAGTACATAAGTCAGTAGGAAGATTATAACAGCCAGCAATTTCCCTATTGATCAGGTGCGGGTTGCCAAATACAGATATACAACACCGCAGGTAAGTGGAATTGTCCGCACATTCGTGAAGCCCGACTCCACCAGCAGGGCCGACAACGCGGCCGGAGTTAAGAAGGACTGTACCGAGGCCGGCAAGTAAGAATAAGCCTCCGAATGACGCGAAACGAGGCGGCCGAGGCGTGGCAGGAAATGCGTAAAATACCACCGGTACAGCCCTCTGAAGACCGCGGTTGAAGGCATGCTAAATTCGAGAATTGCTAGACGTCCGCCGGAACGAAGTACACGACGGATTTCGGCACAAACCAGTTTGCTATCTGAGACGTTTCGGATCCCAAAACCGATCGTCACCACGTCGGCTGACTCATCTGACAACGGAATGCACGACACGTCCCCGCGCATTAGGTGGACGGACGAGTTACTCGCGAAGCGTTGTATCTTTTGAGCTCCTAAGTGCAACATCGCACTGGCAAAATCAATCCCAACGACATGCCGTGCCCCGGAACGACGTGAGCGAATTGCCGCGAGTGCCAGGTCGCCAGTCCCTGTGCAGAGATCAACAAGCGTTTCCTGCCCACTTAATTCGAGTTCAGCGATTGCTCGAGCACGCCATCGTCTATCAAACCCAGCACTCAATAGATGATTCAGGATGTCATATCGTGGTGCGATAGCATTAAACATGCTCGCGATATAGTGAGCGTCCTTCTGAAGAGGTTTCGGACCGACGGTCATTCCTTCCATGCCGGGTACAGATTATGCTTCAGCCCAAGTGCTGCCAAAATTTTCCCTGCCATGAAATCCGCTAGATCGCTTAGCTCTTTAGGTCCTTGGTAGAACGCAGGCATCGCGGGAAGGACCATCGCCCCTGCTTCGGCACAGGTAACCATGTTTCTCAACTGCGGTAGGCTCATTGGAGTCTCGCGTGGTACAAGGATTAACGGATGACGTTCTTTCAACATTACGTCGGCCGCCCGCTCGGCTAGATTCCGTGACAGTCCGTGGGCTACCCCAGCCAGCGTTTTCATTGAACACGGCACGATAACCATCCCGTCACAGCCATGGCTACCGCTCGCAATACCCGCACCAAGATCTTTGTTCGAATGTAGCTGCAAGCTCCCACGCTCAACAGTCTCACCATAAGTCTCTATAAGATGCGGTAATAAACGGTCAGCGGAAACACTGAGCTCCTCCATTAGAAGCCGACGCCCAAAGTCACTCACGACCAATTCAACATGGAACGTTCGTTCAAGCAGAGCGGCAACGGTGCGTACAGCGTATAGCGCACCGCTGGCACCAGTAATGGCAATGGCGATCGATCGGCGAGATTCATCCGACATAGATTGCTGCCGAAGTGGTCGCTAAATAGAGAATGCCGACATAGCCATTCAAATCAAACGCCTGCTTAATACGCGACAAGTCATTAGCGCGCACGAGAGACTGCTCGTAGACTAACAGTGCCGCTACTACACCCACACCGAAAAGATAAATCTGCCCTAAACTCGTTACCGCAGCTAGTGCTGTGAGCATGACGACCGTCACCACGTGCATACCGCGAGAGATCCACAATGATTTCAACACCCCGTATCTGACTGGAATGGATCGTAGGCCCTGGTTCCGATCAAATTCAACATCTTGGCAGGCATACAGCACATCGAAGCCCCCGACCCACATCCCAATCGCCACACCGAGCAACCATGGTTCCCAACCCGAGCGCCCGCCCGCGGCCAGCCACCCCCCAACCGGCGCAACTGCCATTGCAAGTCCGAGAAATAGTTGCGAATAGTTCGTATATCGCTTCGCCAGCGAGTACCAAAAAGCGATTGCCAATGCAACAGGCGACAAGGCAAGACAGAGGACAGAAATCTGAGAGGTCACAGCAACGAACACCGATGACCAACACATTACAAACATCACCGCTTGGAAGCGTGAAATGACGCCGCGGGGTATTTCTCTCGCCTCGGTACGAGGGTTCAACGCATCGTGTCTCGCATCCACTAGACGGTTGAAGCCCATTGCCGCGGTGCGGGCAGCCACCATAGCGGCAATGACCCAGCCCACACGACTGAGTGTGACTTGTGTGTACCGTGACGCTAGCAGCATGCCCGCCAAAGCGAACGGCAACGCAAACACCGAGTGACTAAAACGGACGAATGAGGCGTAAGCTTGGATCCGACTCAGCATCAATCCACCCCTCCTCGATTCGGGAACAATGACTAGCTACTCCTCCCTCAGGACACGTCCTCGAGCCAAGTAATGTCTGAAGCACCGATACCGCAGACCAGATATTCTTCCACATCACTGACGGTCTCGGGAAGTGCCACAGTAATCAAGTCCGCACTCTTCCCCGGCTCAATCGTGCCAAACTCATCCTCCCAGCGGAGCGCTCTCGCACCCCCAATCGTGGCGCTCATGAGTAAGGACGAGGCCGGAACCTCTGGTGAGATTTCCCGCAGTCTCGCAATTTCGGCAAAAAGATTTAGGTCGGGTACGCTAGCTAGGCTGTCCGTACCGACCGCTAGGCTGACACCAGATTCTATAAAACGATTAATGGGGGGCGGTCCGACTCCTGTCCACACATTACTTCGTGGACAGGTCACTAACGTTACGCCACTTTCCGAAAGTCCAAGAAGGTCCTCAACACTTAAGTGCACGCCGTGTACGACGATGACCGAAGGGTCGTGCCAACCAACCCGCTTAAGAAACTCGACCGGGCTGCACCGGGGAGGTTCCCAAGATGGATTCCATGCACCACGTCGCTCCAGTAACTGCCGCCAAGGGCCTCCGCCATCGTCGAGAAACACTAATTCCTCAGCCGATTCGGCTAGATGCACGGTGATTGGCGCCATTGGACATTTGGAACTTAATTCGCGGCGTAATGCTTCAAATAATGCAGGTGACACCGAATAGGGCGCATGCGCAGCAACACTGACTCTGACGCCTTCGACTTCGCTCGACAAGTCGGTTGCCTCGACCGCGGAACGCGCTTGGGCATCAGGGTCGGAGGAGTTGAACCCCAGAAGTTCGTGAAAGACCACCGCCGAAAGAGGCGCTCGCTTAAGTGGCGCGACCGTCGCCAAGGTGTTACTGATGTCCCCAACGAGAGCTGTGCCATGACGCCTTAACTCAACGATGGACGATTCAATAGCATTACGTTTCTCAATGTCAGCGCCAAGCTTTGAACTAAGGACCTCATCGACCCACTCAGGCATTGACTCAGTAGGTGCTATGCGGCCTCCTAGAAACGAAAGTTCGAGGTGCGTGTGCGCGTTAACTAGACCAGGTAATACTACGGCTGAACCGAGATCAACGTAGTCTTTGCTGGCTGTAGAAGTGTTCGAGGGGGCCGGACCAATGGAAACAATGCGCCCACGATCGAGCGTAACACTGGCATTCTTGATTGGGGGAGCCGCGATGGGGAGAGCCCAAGCAGCGCGGTAACGACGCATCGGGAAGAGGACCCTCTATCGCTGGACGCGCTGCCGCTTTCCACTAGGCGTCCTAGCACGATATCTCACCAATTCTTCCGGCACCGAATGATCATTAGCAGCCCTAGCTTGGGCGAGCGTGGTCATCCTTGGAACGTCACGTTGCCGCACGACTGGATCACCAAGCACTTTATAGTGCACATTCCGCCGTTTCGGAATAAAACCGGCGTTTTCAATATTTCTAACAATTTCTAACTCGTCCATACAGAAGGCGGCACCCGCAGCCCGGACAACGTTTTCTTCAATCATAACGCTGCCCATATCATTCGCACCGTATGACAAGCTGAGCTGTCCGACTTTGCCTCCTTGGGTGACCCAAGACGCCTGCATATTGTCAATGTTGTCAAGTACAAGCCTTGCCAAGGCTAAGGTGCGTAGGTAGTCCACTCCAGTTGCTTCCCTGCCACCACGCTCAGTATTTGACGGCTGGAAGCTCCAAGTGATGAATGCCGTGAACCCGCCAGTTTCGTCCTGAAGATCGCGTACGCGCATCAAATGCTCGATACGCTCATCTAAACTTTCGACCGTCCCGAACATCATCGTAACTGTGGTTCTTAGGCCCACACGGTGGGCCTCCCGCATTACACCTAACCATTCCCTGGTTGAAGCTTTGCTGTAGCAGTTTAGCTCCCGCCTTACCCGATCAACGAGGATCTCAGCGCCACCCCCGGGGATACTATCCAACCCGGCACTGGTAAGCCGTTCAATGATTGACGGTACGTCCAATTGGCAAAGACGCGAGAGGTGGATAATTTCTGGTGGCGACAATGCATGTAGTCGGAATGACGGATATCGCGTTTTGACTGCACGAAATAGATCTTCGTACCATTTAAGCGGAAGATCGGGATTATGCCCGCCCTGCAGTAGCAACTGTTCACCGCCGACTGCAATCGTCTCGTCGATCTTGGTAAACAATTCGTCAAAGCCGAGCACATAGCCTTCAGCAGACCCCACGGGTCGATAGAAAGCACAAAAATTGCACTTCGCCACACAGACATTGGTGTAGTTGACGTTTCGGTCGATGATATAGGTAACAATCCCAGATGGGTGACGACGAGCGCACGCCTCATCAGCCAGACAACCGAGCAGGTGGGTTGGTGCCTGTTCGTATAGGGTTAGAGCTTCCCTCCGGTTTAGGCGACCGCCATCACCCACTTTGCGAGCGATTTCGTCAACGGTCTGAGAGTTCACTGTCACGGCTCGTAGTAATTCAGTGGCGGCAGTAATTGCACAACACGCTGGTCCTTCGCAGCTTCAAGGAATTTCTTGAGACCGGCACGCGCAGAGTCATCGAGGGTGAAACTAATATTGTCACGAAGGTAATCCACCGCTATCTCAACCTTTCCCTCATCCCCTTCACAGAACTTAGTTGCAATAGCGTCGCTAGCCTTCACACCAGCATCTCGTGCAGCAGTCAAGGCCGCGATGTCCCCAGATTCGACCACTCCAGGACGCCCAGCCCAAAAAGCCCATACGAATGGAAGATTCGTCATTGCTGTCCACTCTTCACCGAGATCAATCTTCTCAATGCCAAGTGCATCATGGTCGGTAAACAGCGCCGCATCGCCGATGAGAAGTGCAGCGTCACAACGCTTAAGCATCGCCTTGATGTCTGGCTCTAGGGTCACAAACTTCGGTTCAATGTCAAACGACTGGGCACAAAGAACACGTAACAGCGCCACAGACGTACGGGAACTTCTATCAACGGCAATCGATCGCACCGCTGTAATTGGACGGCTAGCAAAGACGGCTACCGAAGCCACACGCCCTGTCGACGCGATCGCTACGTTAGGTACAACGTGATAGTCAGGCCGCTGAGTAACTTCAATTGATGGTATCAAGCCAAGGTCTACACTCCCGTCGTGGAGAAGCGAGGCACATCTCGACGGCACGTCGAAGCGTAACGAGAATCTATTGGTCTGCTGATCGAGTCCGTGCACCAACGGCCGTGCGTTCAGATAGGACACCGCCCCCAGACGAATCATCACATAACTCTCTCAAAGCAGCCGTTTCTTTCAACAGGCACAAACGCCGCGGCGCGAATATTCTGCCGGACTTCCTCCAACGATGTTCTTCGCGAACCCAAATCAACAGCATCAACGGCAGGCACAGCGTCGATGTCATCGGCACCGAAAGTCAGAGCTACCTGAGCCAACTTCGGTCCGTGCAATGTCCAGTCGACCTGAATCGAGCCAATATTGTCAACCAGTAAACGCGCTAGCGCAACCTGCCGAACATCGTCGTACCCAGTTGGTGGCGGCGCACCGGAGTCGCTCACTACATCAGCACGGGGTAGCGGAGCAAAAGCCCACACTCCGTTCGCCGGTAGCATCCAGCCAGCCACGGCCTTCACAAATCCGATCCTTTTATCACCGAGAGCCTCATGAATTGTAACGCGAGAAATCGCTAAACCTGCATCCACAACAGTGCTGATAACGGACTCGGGCTCAGGTGTACGGTCCACAACGAGCTCCGAGATGGCCGCCAGTCCTACCTCGAGTAGCTCATCCAATAAGTTTCTAAACAAAGCCATATCACCATTGGACATTTCCAAGAGATCATGAACAGCGTATCCCGTAACAGGTCTACCGGCCTCGGCAGCTAGTCGGACTGCCGATACCATCACTTCCGGAGAATCCGGAACACCGATGATCCGAAGCTCCATCGCCTCTCCTCTTAACTCCGGAGAAACCGATCCCTGCACAGGCACTTCAGCCACACGAACGAAAGTCGTAGAGTCCCCGTGTCGAGACCGTCGTACATCGTCAGCAAGCATGCCAAGAGAAAGTAAGTCGGTATTCAAGGTGAGGTTTTCCACCTGACCATCACTAAGTTGGCCACCTTCTGTCAACGTCGCGCGAAGGTCATCCAATGCCGCTTCATTAGACATAATCAGTGATCCGCTTTGTGATTTGCTCGGCGAGCGCTAGGGCGCGCCGTCCTTCCGCTCCTGATACAGCCGGATTTCGTTTATCACGCACCGCAAGCACGAAATCAGTGAGCTCACGCTCAAGCGGCTCCCCGCCCGTTACCTCGATTGGACCACCCTCGATTGTAGACTCTCCTTCTTCGTCAACCAAAAGACGCCAATGCTCAGCCTGTTGCTTAACATAATCCACTGACAAATAAGAACCTGACTGAAAGAACCTGATCTTTCGCACACGTTCTCGGCTGATACGACTTGCGGTTAAGTTTACAACGCAACCGGACTCAAACCGGATTCGCGCGTTCGCAATGTCAATGCGATCACTCAGAATCGGTACGCCGACCGCCTCGATGGATACTACGTCAGAGTTAAGCACGTTGAGAATAACGTCAAGATCGTGAATCATGACATCGAATACGACATCGATATCCAAGCTCCGTGACGTGTGAGCACCAAGCCTATGGACCTCGATAAACCTCGGCTTGTCGACTAGCGGTAAAGTCGTTGTCAACGCCGGGTTGAAGCGCTCGGTGTGGCCAACCGTAAGGCACGTACCAGAATGCTCCGCTAAGGCTAGCATCTCGTCGGCCTCGGCGAGGTTACTCGCCATCGGCTTCTCAACGAGCACCGGAATGCCAGCGTTAAGAAGTGGCCTGGCAACCTCCAAGTGGTTCTTTGTGGGAACCGCCACGATCACAGCATCCACACGGCCCTTAAGTGCTGCAACGTCGGTCTCAGCCTTCGCTGAGGTCCCGCGAGCGGCTCTAATCGCACTACCCTCATCGATGTCAACAGTGGCGACGAGTTCAGCGCCTGCTAGGGACGACAGAATACGGGCGTGTTGACTTCCTACGTGACCGACGCCGACAACTGCAACACGGAGTGAATGCTCTGTCACCGTGGCTACCCGGGGCATTCAATTATTCGTCCGACGACTGATAGTCCTGCCTCATCAGCCGCTTGCACGAACGCGTCGCCATCTACTATCAAAGTTCTACCCGCATCGATTGACAGTGCCGACGCACCAGCATCTCGCATCGCCTCAATAGTCGGTACCCCGACGACTGGTACATCGAACCGCATATCCTGATTCGGCTTTGCCACTTTCACAATACGGGTGCCAGGTCCCGCAAGCCGACCGGCTCGCCCAATGACCTTGTCCGTCCCTTCCATCGCCTCGACCGCGACTATGGTCCTATCTTTCACAACGACGGTTTGGCCAATATCAAGACCAGCAACGGTATCGGCTATCCGGTAACCGAACTCAAAATCGGCCAATTCATCAATCGTTGGTTCTCTGCGTGTCAACGTGCCAGACTTGGCTAGCAAGGACTCAAGAAAGGCTGTTGATTCAATTAACGTGATGCCGTGCTCTCCAAGGACATCCGCAATCGCCGATAGTAAAGCGTCGGTGGACTGCACCTGAAGCCGTTTCAACACCAACAGTAAAGTTGAATCCGGTATTAGGCCAGAAAACAACTTGGAGTGTTTCACCTGACCGGCCATTACAGCCTCGCTAACACCAGACTTTTTTAGTAATGAGATGCATCTCCCCAGTTGGCCTAGCGATACCCAATGGACAACAGCCTCCGGAACACCCTCCGCAGCTTGCTCAATACTGCGATCAGCCTCTTCCTGGATCGCCACAATGGTAACGTTTCGACCAAGTTGGCGTGCCCCATCGAGCACTAGGAATGGAAACCGGCCGTTGCCTGCAATGACACCGATGGGTGGAGTCTCGGAGACTGTGCGGCTAATCATCTACGATCAATTCGTCAAGACGTCGACCAGGCCTACGTAAGCCAACACCACGTTCCGACGACCGGATGAAATTCACGAGATAGTCAACCTCGGCACAGAGTAGCGTCTTGTCAGCTTGAATTCTTTCTAGCGCCTGGCTGGTATTGAGTTTCGACTGGAGGAGGTAACGGTACACGCGTTTAAGCTGGGTGATCACGCCGGGTGAAAAGCCTCTCCGCACCAGACCAATCGTGTTGACTCCATAAACCCGAGCACGGTTACCAACTGTTCGCGCATAAGGCAAGGCGTCACGGGTAACGACTGAAAACCCACCTACAAATGCGTGTTCACCAACTCGGCAGAATTGGTGGACGCCAGATAGAGCACTGATCGTCGCATAATCCTCAACCGACACATGTCCACCAAGCGTGGCACCGTTGCCGAAAATCGTATGGTTGCCGACTGTACAGTCGTGAGCAACGTGCGCATACGCCATAAAGAGGTTATCGTTACCGATCCTCGTAGTACCCCCGCCACCTTCAGTGCCCCGATGGACCGTAACAAATTCTCGGAAGACGTTTCGTTGACCAATTACCAGACGACTCTGTTCCCCATGAAATTTAAGATCCTGTGGAATTAACCCGATGGAAGCACAGGGAAACACCTTCGTATCGTCGCCGATCTCGGTCATGCCATCGACTACAGCCGAAGCATCTATATGACAACGCCGCCCCAGTTTGACGTGCTCGCCAATGATCGCGTGAGATCCGATGACGCTACCAGCGCCAATCTCCGCGCCAGGGGCCACAAGGGCCGTGGGATCAATCTCAATATCAACCTCTTTTACGCCAAGTAAAAGGGTTGCAGCGGCAACGGGCTGATTTTCAACGTCCGCCAGGCAATCAACTTCAGTTAATTCGCCAGCCGATCTACGAAGCTTCACCTCGAGACGCAGGCGATCACCTGGTACAACCTGCCGACGAAACTTCGCCTGGTCTACACCTCTAAGAAAAGTTCGCTGAGTAGCACGATCGGGGTCTTGTAATACTAGAATCGCCGCAACCTGTGTGAACGCCTCGATCATAAGCACGCCTGGCATCAAGGGCATACCAGGAAAGTGCCCTTGAAAGAATTCTTCGTTGAATGTGACGTTCTTGATCGCGGTGATTGAGCGGCCAGGCTCATGGTCGACAACCGAATCGACAAGGAAAGAGGGATACCGGTAACTGAGCTTATCGAGCGTTTCCGGAATGTTGATAGGCACGGAGGCTTCGGAACACGCGGCCACGACGCCGCCCTACGCGAACCAGCAAGCAGCGTCCAAGGTGCGGTCCGCTAGTCACATTGCGGCGAACGGGAGCGTTACGGTTATGGCTGGTCGTCGCCCCCTGACGCTGTATGCGCAGCGTCGAATCGAGCAATCACATCAGCAGTGATGTTGAGCCCTGGTAAGGTCCAGACCACCCCAGAATCGGTTACGCTGAATACAATATGCAACTGCTTCTCAGCAGCTATTTCTCCAATAATCGGCATTAGGCTATCTTGAAAATCAATCTGTAATTCTTCTGTCAGGGTTTGTACTTCGACCTGGGCGTCCTCGGTAGCACGTTGGATATCAATCTGCAACCGTCCGATGTCGCGCTGAAGTTGCGCGGCCGCAGTCTCACTCATCACTGTACCGCCCTGTTCGAGCTTCTCTTGAGTAGCCTGGAGTTCTGTGTTCATCGCGTTGATTTCGGCAATCTTCTCCTCATTGAGCGCCTGCACTTGTCCAGCAAGTTCTTGTCCACTGGCTGATTCGGCAGCGATCTGTGGCACATTGACCCAAGCTATGGGAGCCCCCTCCGGGAGCGCTACCTGCGCCTCTTGCCCAGCTGCCCAAACCTGACCGGTTCCCAGGCCCAGCACAAACACGGACATCGCGACAACACACGATACTTTCATCGACTGCTTCCCCTTCAGAAATCCGAGCATCAAAACCAACTCATACTCTTAACCGTGACCAAGCACTTCCGCTAGGCCAGCCATCACACCAGAACAGCGCCCCATTCTACACCGTTACGACCATTATTTTCGCTTCTACGCATTCAACTCAACCCCATCCCTAAAACGGAGCGCCCACAGCGAACCGAAAATTGAACCGTCCTTCTGGCCTGAAATTATTATCGAGAACACCTGTACGCTGCGGGTTATAAGCAAAAATCAACCGCATCGGCACGTTCATGACGGGCATGAGAAACCGCACTTCAGCCCCGGTCGACGTCTTAAAATCATCATAGTTAAAATTCACACCAGTTTCCTGGACCTGCCCAGTGTCGTAGAACAGAACCAAACGCACAGGCTGCGCCAATGTAATCATATATTCGGCACTGAGGAGTACACTCTTGGTGCCACCGAGCACGAGCCCTGACGCCTCGTCACGCGGCCCAACGGTGCGAAGGTCAAATCCACGAATACTATACTCACCGCCAAGATAAATCCGTTCAAAAAGCGGGATGTAGGTCGTGTCGGAATACGGCCTGATGTACTGTGTATCGAGCCGAAAACCAAACGATGTTGCCGGGGTGTGCGGAACATAAAAGATAGTTTCGAGGCGCGGCCGATAAAACTTGGTATTGCCACCAGGACCCGCAAACTCAAGCGAGGTAGTGATGCGTTTACCAGCGCTCGGAAAAATTGGGTGGTCGATCGTATTGTGAATTATGCCCGGAACCCACTTGCTGACAGTGCGGGCACCATCCGTTCCAAGAAGCAACGAATCCGTCAGATATGGATTGTACTGTAGTAGTCTCGGATTGTTGAAGGCCGGAGCGAGATCGCTAACCTTTGTTTGCTCGTAGGCATATCCAAACGACATCCGTGTGAACATCGCAATCGGTTTACTGACGTTGAAGTTCGCCCCCAGTGAGCTCTGTGTGAACTGCCCAATCCAATTCAGCTTCGTCTTAAACACACTGAATCCGGCGGCGATGTTGCGGTCAAACAGGAACGGCTCAGTGAACCCGATCATATAATTTTTTGACCATTCACCATGCTGCAATGAGAAGTTCACTGCCTCACCGCGGCCGATAAAGTTCGAGGTGCCGAACGACAGCTGCCCGAAGAAACCATCCCATTCGGAGTAACCCATGCCAAAACTGATTTGGTTGCGATTCTCTTCCTCCAAAGGGATGCTTAGGTTGACTTCGTTATCTTTTCCCTCAGTCTTCTCAACGTCAACGGCATCCTCCTCAAGCGGTATGAAATAACCGAGTTGATTTAACCGACGGACGCTTATCTTGAGCATTTCGGTATTGAACACTCCGCCCTCAAATACTCGAAGTTCGCGTCGAACCACTTTGTCCCTCGTCGTTGTGTTACCCGAGAAGTCAATCCGCCCAACAAAGTACTGCTCACCTTCTTCTGCTCGAATCGTTACGTCCACAATCGGCGGGGCGTCAATACGTCGGACATTGCCATCATCTTCCACAACCTGGTCGCGAGGGGAAAGGTCCGGGAAGGCCACAAACTCCATGTAACCGGAGGAGCCATACATCATTTGCGCTCGTTCAATCCCGTCTCGGATCACCTTTTCGTTGTAATAATCCCCTTCCTCGATCTCGAACTGGCGTCGGACTGCGTCAAGGCGCATAATCTCCACGCCTTCAAACGTCATTTCTCCGAGCCGATATCGAATCCCCTCTGAGATAGGAATCCGCATCTTCACGTACCGCTTTTTGCCGTCTACAGAATCCTCAAGGGTAGTCAATTCTGGTCGACCAACCTGGGCCCGCACATAACCAAGTCTCCTGTAATGCTGAATGATCCCGTCCGCATCCTCAGCAAAACGGTGCTCCTTAAAGGTCCCGCGTCTGAAGAAAAAGTTTAGCGGCCAGATTTTGACCGGCTCTTTATTTGCCTTCATCTGGCCTCGCAACACGCGGTCACTTTGCTCTTCGTTGCCTGCAAATTCGATCTCTCTGATGCGTGTTTCTGGACCATCCTCGATATTAAAAGTAAGACGCACCCGCTTCGGTCCTCCAGCAACGGCTTCAATGGTGTGAGTGACTACAGGATTGTGATGACCCTCTTCGGCAAGCATCACCTGCAGAATTGTCTTAGCTTTCTTGATTAATCCGGTGTCGATGAAGGTATCAAGTTGAATCGCAGTCTCAGCTTGTACCAACATTTCTTCAATCTTCGTGCGGTCGAGTTGATCAGAACCGTTGAATTCAACAATGCGAACCCGTTCACGCTCTTCCATGTTGTAGACGATGTTCCGGCCCACCACGCCATTGGGATAGGGTTCGTCGTTATACTCAATAGTTAGGTCGTCGAGGAATCCTGTCGCCCACAAATTGCGGAAGTCATCAAGCACCCGTTCCTCGTCATATTCCAACCACACATGTTCAGACGGACGACTCGGGCGTGTCTCGATATAGTACAGGTAAGTGGACGGCTCAATAGAGGGCACATTCCCCTGCGCTGGGAAGGCAATCTGAATCGTCCGCACAACAGGCACTGACCCAGTCGGCGGCATTGCTTCAGACTGTTGTGTCTCCGCCGCTGGTGGTAAAATCATCGCTACCGGCTCAGCCAGAACTGCCATAGGACACGTGCCGATGACCAGGACGACTGCAATCCTCCAGACCAACACCGTCCTCACCGCCGCCTGAACAATCCCTTCTAATCTTCTAGTCACAACAACCCGCATAGGTCGTTTCCCCAACCCCTCTCACGCATCGCTCTTGGAAAAGAACTGGCGCCACCATTTCTGCCTCGAACTTGAATCGCCTCTCCCTTTGGAGAACCTAAGTGTCGCTAACCAGCTGGCGACCATCAAGCTCGCCGTCCACGGCCCGGTAAGCGAGACATCCAGAATCGACGTAGACCTCGACATTACCCTCATTCAGTCGGCCCCGGATTAGCTCCTCGGACAGTGGATCTTCAACATATCGTTGGATCGCCCGACGCAGCGGCCGCGCCCCGTAGGAACGGTCATTACATGTCTGATCGATGATCCAGGCGATCGCTTCTTGTGTCAGCTCTATCCGCAGATGCCGGTCTACCAAGTGCTCGTTGAGCTGAACAATCAAAAGCTGCGTAATTCTTGCTAAATCTTTGTTGGATAGTGCTTCAAACACGATAGTTTCGTCGATCCGATTGATGAATTCGGGATTGAAGATACGCTTAACCTCTCCCAGCACCTTCTCGTTAATATTCTTACTAACCTCTTTCGCATCAGATGACTGAAACCCGAGCGACGCCTTCTTCTGGATGTACCGAGCCCCAATATTCGAGGTCATGATGAGAATCGTGTTTTTGAAATTGACACGATTACCAAGTCCATCAGTCAGGTGCCCATCTTCAAAGACCTGCAAAAGGATATTGAAGAGGTCAGGGTGAGCCTTCTCTATTTCGTCGAGGAGTACCACAGAATAGGGACTACGCTTGACTTTTTCAGTGAGCTGCCCGCCTTCCTCGTAACCAACGTAGCCAGGCGGCGAACCGATCAGTTTCGATACTGAATGCTTTTCCATATATTCAGACATGTCGAAACGAATAAGAGCTGCATCAGTCCCAAACAAGAAATTTGCGAGTGCCCGGGCTAGCTCGGTCTTACCAACTCCGGTTGGCCCGAGGAACACAAAACTACCAACCGGCCGATTCGGGGCTTTCAAGCCAGCACGTGAGCGACGGATCGCGCGCGCTAGCGCGGAAATAGCCTTGCCCTGGCTAACAACACGATGGTGAAGTTCCTCCTCCATCTGCAACAGTCTGTCACCCTCATCCTGGTTAATGGACGTGATTGGCACGCCAGTCCACTTGGAGACAACTTCATCGATTTGCTTTTTTTCAACAACAGCTTGCTGAGTATTCGACTTCACGTCGAATTTCTCTCGAACGAGCTGGAGATTCTCCCGAGCGATGACCTCTTGCTCCCGAAAGAACTGTGCCTTTTCATAGTTCTTTTGAGCAGCAGCGTTTTCCATCTGTTCGACCGCAACTTGGATACTCTTATTGATTTCGCAAAATTCCTCACTACGTCCAGCATGGCGTAGTTTGGCGCGAGCACCGGCCTCGTCCATAATATCGATCGCTTTATCCGGCAAGAACCGATCAGTAATGTAGCGACTCGACTGATACACAGCAGCCTTGAGCGCCTCCTCTGTGTACTTAACATGGTGGAACGACTCATAGCGTTCCTTCACACCAAGCAGAATCTTGAGCGCCTCGTTCTCGCCTGGGGGATCCACCTTGACTGCCTGAAACCTCCGCTCTAAAGATCGATCTTTCTCTATGTATTTCAGGTACTCAGCTGGAGTGGTGGCTCCAATACAGCGAATTTCACCCCGTGAAAGTGAGGGCTTAAGGATATTCGCCGCATCAAGAGATCCTTCAGCCGAGCCGGCGCCGACAAGCGTATGTAATTCGTCGATGAAAACAATGACGTTCGAGTTCTCGGTCAACTCTTTCATAATTGCCTTTAGGCGTTCTTCAAACTGTCCCCTGTACTTCGTTCCAGCAACAATGAGAGAGATGTCAAGCATCAAGAGCCGTTTGTCAGCTAGGAAATGCGGTACTTCCCCTTGGACGATTCTCTGAGCCAAACCCTCGACGATGGCAGTCTTCCCGACGCCGGGTTCACCGATGAGAACGGCGTTGTTTTTCGTTCGGCGAGAGAGCACCTGTTGAAGTCGCTCCAACTCGAGTTCGCGCCCGACGAGTGGATCTAATTCTGTCTTCATAGCCGAGTCTGTAAGATCACGGGAAAATTCAGCGAGAAGCGGCGTTTCTTTTACCCGCGCAATCGTCGTCTTTTCATTCAGAAGCGCTACGATGTGTTCGCGGACACTATTGAGCCGCATTCCCTTTTCCATCAGGATCGACGCAGCTTTAGAGCGTTCTTCCCGCAAGATTCCAAGCAAGAGATGCTCGGTACCGATGTAGTTGTGCAGTAAGCGATCAGCTTCCTCGGCCGCGAACTGAAGGAGACGCTTCGACTCACCGCTAAAGGGAATCTCTACCGACGTCGACACCTTCTCCCTGAAAACGGTGCGGCCTTCAATCTGCTTCCGGATATTTTCAAGAGAAAGGTTAGAACGCGAAAAAATACGACTAGTTAGCCCCTTACCCTCACGGATCAAGCCCAGAAGTAAATGCTCGGTCTCGATAGAAATGCTACCTAGTTGGCTCGCCTCATAACGCGCGAAGAACAACACCCGGCGAGCCCGTTCCGTATACCTTTCGAACATCCCGTTCTCAATCTGCGACAGCGGTGCCGCTCTCCAAACCATTATAAGCCATCAGTCTTCCTTCATTGATTGCCTAGGGATCCGTAAACCTTTCATTTTTCTGAGTCTTACAGCCTGAGACGACAACACTTTGGTTGAGGGTCATCCCAACTGCACACTAGTTCCACCAAACGACAAAGCCTCGATACTTGCGCTATTCCATAGGTTTCTTCGAATTCAGGTCAGTCGAAGTTGGCCCACTTCTAAACGAAGCACACGATCGCAGCCGGCCGCCAATCGCATGTTATGGGTTGCAATAATCGAGGTAAGTCTCCGCTCCCGGTGCATTTCGCGTAAAAGATCATGGAGAGTCTGGGCCGTCGCCTCGTCGAGGTCACCAGTGGGCTCGTCAGCCAATAGAAGGGTCGGCTCCATCGCAAGCGCTCTGGCAATCGCCACCCGCTGCTGCTCTCCACCAGACAACATCCCTGGACGGTGATCAAGTCGGTTACCCAAGCCCACACGAACAAGAAGCGCTTTCGCCCGAGGACGGCCCTGCTCTGGATTAATCCGAGCGATTCGCAACGGCATCTCAGTATTTTCGAGCGCCGTGAATTCAGGGAGAAGATGGTGGAACTGAAAAACAAAACCAACTTGCGAATGCCGAAAAGTTATGCGCTCTCCATCTGAGAGGGTCGCGATGTCAACACCGCCGACAACAATACTTCCACTGTCAACGGAATCCAGGCCACCTAGCAACTGTAACAGCGTGCTCTTCCCTACGCCCGACGCGCCCACAATTGCAACCATCTCGCCAGTTTCAACAGTAAACTCGAGGTCACGGAGAACTGAAACGGGCCCACTTTGCGTTTGGAATGACTTCGATAACTGGGAAACCTCGATGTAAGGCATACCCTTCACTGGTAACGTAACGCCTGCGCGGGGTCGACACTAGACGCCTGACGAGACGGATAGATAGTGGCAACGAAACACACAGCAACCGCTGATAACAACACCATTACAATGTCGAGTGGATCAAGAGTGAAAGGTACGTAGGTCACCTGATACACATCACCTGGTAACTGCAATAATTGTTGCCGGTCAAGAACCTGGGTTGCCACAACACCACCAATCGCGCCAACAGCTGTGCCTACGAGCCCGATGATTAGTCCCTGAAGCATGAAGATCGCCGTAACACTTCTAGTGCTTGTCCCCATAGTTTTGAGAATTGCGATGTCGCGACTCTTATCCATAACGAGAAGAATGAGTGACGCGACGATATTTAGCGCAGCAACGAGCACGATCAGCCCTATGGTGATCGAGATCGCCATTTTCTCCAACCAAAGCGCTGAGAAGAGCGAGCGGTTTAGATCCGACCAGTCTTGGGTTAGATAGCTCGTGCCAAGCTCCCGAGTGATTGACTCCGCGACATCAGACGCCGCGTACAAATCGTCAACCTTGAGTTCTATAAAATCAGCACCCGTGCGGTCCAACAGCCTCGCAGCCACATCGAGGCGAACATAGGCATAACTGGTATCAAACTCGTGCAATCCCATATCAAAGAGACCGACAATGCGGAATTGCCGCGCTCGAGGCATTACACCCATCGGGGATAGCCGCCCCTGCGGCGTCAGTAACGTAACCTCATCACCGACGAAGGCGCCAAGCTTTGCCGCAAGACCTTCGCCAATGACTAGCCCTTCGAGGGTACCAGCGACAGAAGGAGCGAGCGCATCAAGAGTCCCGTCACGAATTGCGGAACCGATTTCAGTAACATCGGCCTCAAGATTTGGATCAATCCCCTTAAGAGTAATAAATGCTTCGCTTGTGTCCGTCGTTGCTAGTGCCTGGCCCAAAATGACTGGGGCAGCCCGCGTGACCCTCGGCACCTGGCGAAGCCGTTCAAGTTCGACTTCGTATTCAGCCAGACCTGACTCGCCAAGTTTCCACACATAAATGTGTCCGGCCGAACCAACGATCCGATCGCGTAACTCCTGCTGCAGTCCGGTCATTAGAGCAAGGGCAATGAGTAGAGCCATCACTCCTACCGCCACGCCGACAGTGGAAATTACTGAAATTAAAGAAATGAACGCCTGTCGGCGGCGAGCTAGCAGATACCGTAGCGCGATATACAATTCAAACGGCAGACGCATAATAATCGAAGGGTCACTCGCGACGCGGACGCATCAGCGGAAACAAGATGACGTCACGAATCGAATGACTATCGGTGAGTAGCATCACAAGACGGTCGATACCTAACCCTTCCCCAGCGGTTGGTGGAAGACCGTACTCCAATGCACGAAGGTAGTCCTCATCCATAGCGTGCGCTTCTAGATCACCTTGCTGACGATCCTGACGCTGGGCTTCGAAACGACGGCGTTGCTCCGCAGGGTCATTCAATTCACTGAAGGCATTGGCAATCTCAAGCCCACCAGCGTATAGCTCAAAGCGTTCGACGGTCTCTGGGTCATCAGCCCGCTGCTTTGACAGCGGTGAAATTTCAGTTGGATAGTCGTAAACAAACGTTGGCTGCATGATCGTCCTCTCGCAAAGCTCCTCGAACAGAGTTAGAACAATATTGCCAACCGTCGCTCCTGCCGGAACATCAACATCGAGCCGTTGCGCCAAATCGACAGCAGACTCGCGCACACGGAGTGTGCCATCTTGAATTGTCTTCCCGAGACGCACAGAAGCGGCCTCGCACACAGCATCCCGAAGTGCCACTCGCGCGTAGGGTGGAGAAAACGAGATCTGATGCTCACCATAAGAGACCTTATCTGAACCCGTTGAGTGCTGTGCGACTTCCGATAACATCTGCTCGGTAAGCCCCATCAAATCACGATAATCACTGAAAGCCTGGTAGAACTCTAGCATTGTGAACTCAGGATTGTGCTGGGTCGAAATCCCTTCGTTCCGAAAATTCCTGTTAATCTCATAAACCCTCTCAATACCACCTACGACCAAACGCTTGAGGTAAAGTTCAGGCGCGATACGAAGATAGAGATCAAGATCGAGCGCGTTGTGATGAGTCTTAAACGGCCGCGCTAGGGCGCCGCCAGCGATTCGTTGCATCATCGGCGTCTCGACCTCAAGGTATTGTCGTGCATTCATAAAATTTCGTAGACCCTCTAGCACACGACTACGTACTTCAAAAACGCGACGTGCTTCGGGATTTACAATGAGGTCAAGGTATCTCTGCCGGTACCGAATTTCGATATCGCTTAAGCCGTGCCATTTTTCTGGAAGCGGGTTCAGACACTTAGCCAAAAATTCAATCCTCGATGCCCAGATCGTGAGCTCATCGGTCCTCGTCCGGAAGAGCCTTCCCTCAATTCCGATTAGGTCTCCAAAGTCGAGCAGCTTAAACAGAGCGAAGTCGTCAGCTGATAATCCATCCTTCCGTACATATACCTGGATCCGAACACGTCCGTCGGATAGCACGAGAAAGTTGGCCTTGCCAAAACTTCGGATACTGAGAATCCGCCCTGCAGTCGTCGTATTGGGTTTTGCGACCTCCAGTGCATCACCAGACTGTTGAGCATGGCGATCGATCAATTCCGCAATCGTGTCACTGCACGGAAATGAATTTGGGTACAACTTACGACCTAAACGACCAACTTCGACCATATTGCTGCGTCGCTGAGCGAGTTGATCGGTTTCGTTCGTCATAACGTATTACCTATTTTCAATCGACTGTTTCTCCATCGAGATGACGTTTAATGTCGTCGAGAACGCCGTTCACAAAAGGCACTGCTTCATGGGCACTGAACGTTCTGGCTAGCTCAATTGCTTCATTGATCACGACCGCTCGGGGAGTGTCGTGCGCGTACAGAAACTCAAAAACGGCGATCCTCATAATCAAACGGTCAATCACAGCCATGCGCGTTAGGCGCCAATGTTGGGCACTCCTCGTAATGAGAGGATCGATGTCCTTTAAGTGTGAAGCGGTACCTTTAGCGAGCCACGTGGAAAATTCCCGCTGCGATGGAATGAATTCCAGTCGATCAAATGTTTCGAGGGCGACGTCTATAGGAACCTTACCAACTTCACTCTGGTACAGCAGCTGAAGAGCGGCCTCACGACTCTGATGTCGCGTAGGTTCATCCGGAGTATCAGCTTTGCTCGAGCGACCTCGCTGCCGCACGATGCTCACCCGCCCTCCGGCGGTTCGAGGTGCGCGGGTATCTCACTTCCAATGGTAAGTGTCGTCAACGCATTTACCAACCCAATAGCGGCCGCGGCTGCTTCCCACCCCTTGTTGGATGGACCGTCGTTTGTGAGGTCCTCGACCGAAGTACGTGCCATAGCCTCGTCAAGTGAGTTGGTCGTTAAAACACCAAAAGTCATCGGAACACCCGTCTCAGCCGAGGCGGCCGTAATGCCGTGAGCCACTGCCGAAGCGATGAACTCAAAGTGCGCGGTATCACCCTTGATCACACATCCCAAGCAAACTATCGCATTAAATCGACCACTTTCGGCAGCACAGCGAGCGGCCAATGGAATTTCAAACGTTCCCGGAACCTCCACTACTTCCACGTCTTCCTCGTCAGTACCCGCCTGCTTAAGTCCAGCCATCGCACCCTGCCGCAACCGGTCCGTTACCTCACGATGATACTGAGACACGACCAAGGCTACATGGAGATTCCTGGCGTCTGGCAAGACCGATGAGTCGAATGAACGCGTCACTGGAAGTGAACCTCACGAACCCTTAAAGACCGCCTTACGCTTTTCAAGAAACGCGTTAGTTCCTTCACGCATATCATCGGTCGACGTAACTAAGCCAAACAAAACTGACTCATGGACCACGGCCTGGGAAAACGGCATTTCTAATCCTTCGTTAACTGCAGCAATGATTGCGCGGACCGCGACCGGTGCCTTGCCTGCCAATTCCCTCGCGAGCTTTCTTGCCTCAGTCATCAGCTCGGCGGCCGGCACGACGCGATTGACCAGGCCAATCAGGCGAGCCTCCTCGGCACTTATGTGAGCTCCCGTCAGCAACAATTCAAGGGCCCGCCCCTTGCCAACCAGTCGGGGTAGACGCTGCGAACCCGCGTAGCCGGGCATAATTCCAAGATTAATCTCGGGCTGGCCGAGCTTGGCAGAGTCCGAAGCCAGACGTAAGGTACACGCCATCGCGAGTTCACACCCGCCGCCTAAGGCGTAACCATTGATCGCCGCAATGACCGGCTTGCCTAAACTCTCAATCAACCCAAACAGCGCTTGGCCGCGCCGCGCATGCGCACTGCCATTCACCGGCGTTAGTTCAGCTAACTCGGCGATGTCAGCACCAGCCACGAACGCCTTGTCACCGGCCCCAGTCAGCACGACGCAACGGACGGACTCGCTACTAGAGGCCTCGGCCACGACCTGATGCAACTCGTCGATGGTTTGGCCATTAAGAGCGTTCAGCACCTTTGGACGGTTGATCGTGACGATGACAACGGCATCCTCATGCGCTACTTCAAGATTCTCAAAAGCCATGCAGTTCTCTTATCGCCTCGCGTGTCCGAGACGCGACCCGGCCGAACCACCTACCAAAGCGGAAGGACGCAGTCGGACGTCACGGGAGTCGTTCGGTGAAGGTCGGCGCGGCGTGGCCCGAGCAACGCGTGGCATGCGCTCGACGTGCCCTAATTATACTCCACACCCAAGTGGCACCGACCACAGTAGCAGCACCGACCCCATCAACTATAAGGTCAATGGAATCTGGCGTTCGCCCCGGCACAAACGATTGGTGCCACTCATCAGAAATGCCGTAGGCAATCGTTAAGAAAATCGAGGCAAGAGCAGTCTTACCCCTCACACCAGCCCATCGTCCATCAGCGAGCGCACGGAGCAGGAGAGCTCCGAGAAGACCGTAGACGGCGAGGTGTACCGATTTGTCAGGTACCGCGGACGGTACGGCCGACCCTGGCAGCGAGGACGAAATGAAAATTGCTGTCATATGCGCCCAAACCGGTCCCCACAACCACCAACGAGATTCAAGACGACGGTCGGGCATGCTCTTAGGCATCATTCCGTCAGCATGCTGCCGATCACAGGGGAAAGGGATACATGAGCCAACCAAGGGTGACGCCAGTAAGCAGAAATGCAGCAAAGAGCATTGCGCCAAAACGAATCTGGTCCTCGGGCTTGTCACGCATCAATGCAGCAAACACCACAGACACAAAACACGAGAAAAGTACCATCAGGAAAAAGTGACTTGCCATGCACTGAGTCCCTATTTCCGACCGAGCGAGACGTCGTAAGCATCAACTACCACTAGGGCATTAAGTAGTCCCGCAACAATCAGAAAGGAGTTGCCGTATTCGTAGGTCGCTGCGACGGCGTTCCCCGAGCCAAGGTCTATGACCCGCCCCAGTAAGTAGAGCAAGCCAATGCCGAAGTTAGCCACCGCGGCAAGGGCAACTAACGGCTCGGATGCATCAAAAAAAAAGATGCGTCCCTCAAGCCAGAGTCCGGTCGCAAACATCAGAGGCAACGTCACCATAAATACCAAGCCCTGACGAACTCGACCCTGCCACAAATGACCGGCGCCGGGCACTGCCCACGCCATTAAGCAGATCAAGGTTGTTGGACTTTCCACGTTGCCAGCTACCTGCGCCTGCGCACGGGACCGTCGTGAATACTTAGTCATAAGGCCAACAAGGTTCGAATTGAACTTCGGCCAATCCACTCCGCGCGACCAAATTCGCGCTCACTTCGTCCGATGTGACGATCCTCAACATCCGAGGGACAAGTCACGAGTAGATTAAAGTTCATTGAAAGACGTGAGCCTCCTGAATTCTAGGAATCGCTGCTGAATCTCATCAGACGTAACACATAGTAGCCGCTCGAGACCAAACGCCTCGACCGAAAACGACGCCATGGTGCTACCCGCAATGACGGCACGGGTTAAGGTGTCATGATTAACAATCGAGCATTCTGCAAGATACCCGAGCAAGCCACCACCAAACGTGTCTCCCGCGCCGGTTGGGTCGCGGACGTTGTTGAGTGGTAGGCCAGGAACCGCAAAGAATCCATCGGGGCCAAACATAAGCACACCGTGTTCTCCACGCTTGATAATGAGCAACCTTGGTCCCATTGTTTGAAGTTTCTGCACGGCCTTGACGAGATTCGATTCTTTACTTAACTGTCTGGCCTCTGCGTCGTTAATAACCAACGCATCGACCCGAGTCAGCACTTGGCGAAGCTCTTCAGGAGTTTTCTCAATCCAATAGTTCATTGTGTCAGCGACTACGAACTCCGGCGACTCCACTTGATCGAGCACCTCAAGCTGTAATCTTGGGTGGATATTACCCAAGAATACAAACGGCGAAGTCCGATACACCGGTGGTAGATTCGGTTGGAATTCTTCAAATACATTGAGAAAGGTGTAGATTGATTCGCGGTCATTCAAGTCTTCGCTGTACTTGCCCTTCCATCGAAATGTTTTTCCCGGCACTTGCTGTAAACCGGTCAAGTCGATTCGGCGACCCCGAAAGATACCCATCTGCTCATCAGTAAAGTCTTCACCGACCACCGCCACCATCCGTACATCTGTGAAATGGGCAGCAGCAACAGCGAAATAAGTCGCTGCTCCACCTACGACACGACCGGCGACACCAAACGGCGTCTCAATCGAATCGAACGCTACCGAACCGACAACGAGAACTGGTTGCATAAGTCGATCTATTCCACTCACTCAAATGGTCAACACGCGTGGTCGGACTGTTTTAATTCAATAAGTAAACCGTGAGTACTCGAGGGATGGATGAACGCAATCCGAGAGCCACCGACACCAATGCGGGGGGCTACATCGATGAGTTTAATACCTCGGGTTTGCAAGTCCTCCAGCACCGATTCTAAGTCATCAACTGCCAAGGTAATATGGTGAAGGGCAGACCCACGCCGTTCTAGAAACCGAGCAACCGGGGAAGCCGGCTCAGTTGCCTCAAGAAACTCGAGTGAAGCCCCACCAGTTTCGACGTGAGTAACACGAACCTGCTGGTCAGAAACGAACTCGGTCTGCGACACCTGTAACCCTAAAACGTCACGGAAGAAGCGAAGCGCCTCATTGAGGTCTCGAACGGCTATCCCGACGTGATCCAACGTCGCTTTCATTTCAGCGCGGTATCAAGGCTTCCGATCAGCGTCGCGTTCGGCAAGGACGCGATTCATGATCGTATCAACTGCTGTGTAGGGGTCCAACTCTCGCCGTGCAAGCTGAGCCGTTACCTTGTCAAGCTCACTTGGACTTACGAGTTGTTCGACATGCCGCCAAAATGCTTCACCAAGCAAACGGCGCAGTTCACTCACCTCCAACCGATACCGCCTCTGATACCGTAAATCATCGCCGGCATATTCGCGGAATCGATCGAGCGCACCCACGAAGTCATTCACGCCATCGCCAGTCGTCGCCTGCGTCTTAACAATCGGTGGCCGCCAATGCTCGTGCGACGGTTCGTCCAGTGAGAGCATCGCCTCCAGCTGAGCAACGGTACCCTCCGCGCCACTGTGGTCGGCTTTATTGACCACAAACACGTCGGCAATCTCTAAGATTCCAGCCTTGATCGCTTGCACATCATCACCGAACCCTGGCGCAACCATCACAACCGCAATATCGGCCGCATACGTAATGTCTACCTCGGCCTGTCCAACGCCCACAGTCTCGAGGAATACAACATCGTGACCAGCAGCGTCTAATACTAACGTCGCCTCACGTGCTGCTTGAGCCAAGCCCCCAAGTCGCCCCCGGGTTGCCATACTCCTGATAAAGACACCGTCGTCACCAGCATGGGTTTGCATACGAATACGGTCACCCAATACCGCACCGCCGCTAAACGGACTGGTTGGGTCAACAGCGACGATGCCAACACGGCGTCCTCCGGATCGAAACACCTTGGCAACACGATCAACCAGTGTGCTTTTTCCGACACCTGGTGGCCCAGTCACACCTACGACCCACGCGCGGCCAGTATGACTGAAGAGTTCACGTACGAGGCGTGCACCCTCTGGCACACCTTCTTCAATCAACGAAATCGCTCGGGACACCGCCCGCGGGTCTCCACCGAGCACACGTGCAGCCAGCACACGCTCGCTCTCTGCGTCCATCGACTCGGGCAGCACTCTATCACAGGGGCTGTGCATGATTTAGCGGCTCGCACGGGACATCATCAGTCTGTTACTAGACAGATTGTGACCCCAAGGTGCGCTCCCGACGTATAATACTAGCCACGTCAGAGCCGCCACTTCCACACGCAAGGAGCGACCTAATGTTCTCACGAGCAACGTTGTGCGTCGGATTGAGCATCGTGCTCGTCAGCGCTTCAGTAGGCCATGCTCAGGAGCGGGTTTATGCCGGCGAAGGCGGCATGATGTTCCATCCAATCCTTTTGGAGAAGACTGCTGACTTTGAGGATGTGGTCACCCGCGTGCTCGATGCGATGAGTAACAGTGCCGACGAGACGCGACGTGCGCAGGCTGCAGGTTGGAAGGTATATCGAGCTACAGAGCCTGGCCCACCTGATCAAACTTCTGTTCTCTACGTATTCGTCATTGACCCCACTGTGACTGAAGCTAATTATTCAATTGGTGAACTGCTTCGACAGGAATTACCCCTTGAAGCGCAGGATCTTTGGGAGAACTTCGCAGCGTCCTACGCATATAGTCCAAGTCTGCTCAACCTGACGTTAGTCGCTGACTTCACGGAAACCGAACTGCTACCAACCGCACCCGAGGTGCCATAGCCCGCTGGCGCAGCATGCGTGTTCCTACCGGTCTTACGTGTCGGACAGCACTGACCGCAATCTTCGCTATATTCATCGTAATCGTTCCGAATAAGGCGGTAGCTGATGCCACCGTGTTTGCTGGTATGAACACGATGACCCCCCACGGCTGGGCACGCGGTTTCAGCGCGGGGCTAACCTTGCTCAACCTCGGGTTCGAGGTCGAGTACGCAAATGCTGGTGAAGATAAGTCGCAACGCACGCCTGGTCTCCAAACAGGCATGGTCAACGTCCTCGTACAAACACCGATGACGTCTAACGGTTTCCAGTTTTACGCAACAACCGGCGGCGGCCTCTACCGCGAGAGGTTCGCTGACCTACAAGAAACTCACGTGGGACTGAACGCAGGTGGTGGACTGAAGATTAGACTTACCGGTCAAATCCGTGCACGAATCGACTACCGAGTGTTTAGTCTCCGCGGCGCGCCGGTCCATTCCCGACCCCACCGGATCTACGCTGGACTCAACCTCGCCTTTTGACTTGTAGATAACCGGTCTTCACTTGTAAGCACACACGCCCATAACGAACCGACGGCTACGAACAACAAAAGTTCGTAGCCGTCGAGTATCGCTATCGTAGGAGTTCGTGGAATTATTTAATTTGTACTGTGCGAAGTTAGCAGCGGCTAATTGCTGAAGTCACTCACTAACTGCATATTAATTCTAGCCATTCCACCGGCGAACGAACCGCTGAACATACCGTAAAGCGATTGCGCCTCTCCACCGGACGGATATCCTTCTGACAGAATGGTCGAGATCGTGTAATTTGCATCTCTCACCGCTGGGTCAATAACCATAAAATAAAGCACATTCCCACCCTGTTGCGGCACATCCGTCCTGTATATTTTCCAACCCTCCGCTTGCTGCTGCCGTGTCGAGTTCTCACTGTTCTGCAACGCTTCCTTAACCTTTTGCATTACGTTTTCGAAGTCGTCAGTCTTGTCCCCTTCGATGACCGCCTGGATAAATCCAGCACCCTCATTAAAATTCGAGACTGGGTTCTGGGCTTCTGCGCGAACCAACTCCTGCACCCCAAAGCCAAACACTGCCCCGATTAACACAGCTAGGACGACAGGTAACCCGATCCAAGCCGGGCGACGAAACGAAACTCCCTCAAGTGAACGCATCCGCGACCTCCTTCAGATCGAAAGGCGGTACTCTACCGTACTCGTGGGTCAGACGAAAACCGCCATAACCTCATTGGCCAACAACATCCCTTCGCGGCTCAGCCGCAACTGATCACCCTCTTCGACGAGCTGTCCATCGTCGATAAAGGGCTGTAACTCGGCCCCATAACGTGTGGGAACGTCAACACCATAACAGTCACCAACAGCGGCAACATCAACACCCTCGGTGAGGCGGAGACCCATAAACAAGGCTTCGGATAATTGTTGTTCGGGGGAGCGTTTCTGGTGGGCACAACTCGGATCACTCCCTGCCTCGAGGCGGTCCAAATAGACAGAAGTTTCCGACGTATTGCTCCACCGCTCCTCGCCGACAGTCGAATGGGCTCCTGGGCCAAAACCGATCCACTGGCCATCCATCCAGTATTTCAAATTGTGTCGAGACCGGTGGCCGGGCCGCGCAACATTCGAAATCTCGTATTGTTGAAAACCCGCCTGGTCAAGACGCACAAGTGCCGATAGATACATTTCCGCCGCCACATCATCTGGCGCTTGGGTCGAAGCGGCCCGTATCATTTCGTCGCGTAGCGGCGAATTTGGGTACACCTCAAGCAGATATAGCGAAGCATGGTCCGGCCCAACTGCAATCAATTCTTCCACCGACTCAAGCCACTCAAGGACCTTCTGACCTGGAAGCCACATCATGAGGTCGAGACTAACGTCCTTGAACCCAACCGCACGAGCGAAAGTAAATGCCCGTCGGGCCGCGACGCTGCTGTGCAAGCGACCGAGCATGACGAGTTCCGTGTCACGAAAGGACTGAACGCCAAGGCTGAGGCGCGTGACGCCTGCAGCCCGATAACCAGCCAAGCGCTCCTTGGTCGCCGACTCAGGATTCGATTCCATCGTAATTTCAGCTTTTCCTGAGACGCAAAATGACGATCGGCATACATCAATAATCCGAGTGACTTCCTCAGGCTCAAGTAGTGATGGCGTACCCCCGCCGAAGTAAATTGTATCCACCGACAGTGGCGCCGACGCCCGCCTGATTTCCTCCACCACGGCTGCCACGTAGCGGCGGGCGGGCGCGGCGTCAAACAGGCCGCGTGTAAAGTTGCAGTAACTGCAAATCGCTTCGCAGAACGGAACGTGAATGTAGAGGCCGACGCGAGAATTGGCGCAGTGTCTCGCAAGAGATGCAGCTATCTTGAGCGGGGCAGTCACGACGTACCTGCCTTTCCTCCCGGCCAACGAACGTCCGTCTTGCCCTCACGAAACCTCGCCTTAAGTTGACCGGAAGCCCGCCGTCCAGTCCCTCGGGGTCGACTTGGCGGATTCTTGTACATGTTGAGAAGGTCCGCGGCCGTCGCAGGGCCCTTCGAAGCGTCATAGAAACGGTAGTCGGCACCTCTAAACTCAAGAAACTCGCACATTTCGTGCAGACGGGAGTGCATCCGGAAACCTACCTGGTCAATCAGAGAATCTCCTAGGTTTTCAGGGTACTCCTCATAATTGGAGGTAAAGATAGTGGGTCGGCGCTCGTTATACCTCGTATTGACAATCAGGTTCAGCGTTTCGTCAACCCATTCAGAGGTCTTTTCAGCGCCAAGATCGTCCAGCACGAGAAGCTCGGATTCAATAACTGGCCGTAGTACATCCGATTCAGTCGCGCGAACCACCGGGTTATAGGTACTCCGGATGAGACGGAGCAATTCCCGTGTGTCATAGAAGAGTCCCCGCGCACCACTCCGCTGGATAACCGCTCGAAGAACAGCGACGGCTAGATGGGTCTTGCCAATGCCCGGCGGTCCGACAAAAAACAATCCCTGCTCAACCACTGGAAAGGCGTCGGTAAACGCCTGTGCCCGCACTACAGCCTTCTGCAACTTTTCGTTTGGGTAGACAACAAACCCGTCGAGGCTACATTTCCGATACCTCGGTGGAATTCGTGCGTCGTCAAGCAACTTACCGGAAAGTGCTTCTCGCCAGCAGTCGCATCGAACGACCTGCTGAACGCCCTCCGCCTCGACGGGTTTCCATCCGGTATCACCACAGTGTAGACAAGCCATATATTTCTAACACTCTTCGCCGGTAGGTAATAAGGCGCGCCACATTGTAGCGCGAACGGCGTGGGGGGCAATACGGAGATACCTGAGAACCGAGGAACCAGTTCAGGAACGTGATCGACTTGAGTTCTGTTCGCCACGGGCTGATGGGTCAGCAGGCCTCACTGAGGATGCACGGACAAGGTCAGTCGGCGAAGCTTTGACCAAAGCCGTTCCAAGGCGCTGTTCCCAATCACCAAGACCTCTCTCGAGTTCCTGTTTCACATACGCGACGAATTCGTTAACCTCCAGCTGCATCTTTTCAATTTTTTCTCGCATGTTCAGAATAATTTCAACACCCGCCATGTTGACACCCAGGTCACGGGTCAATGCGAGTATTGTTTCCAGCTGCTCGAGGTCTTCTTCACCATACAGCCTTGTGTTTCCATCAGTACGAGACGGCTTGAGGAGACCCTCGCGCTCATACAGACGAAGGGTTTGCGGATGAATATTATATTTCTGCGCGACGGCGCTGATCATGTAGTGTGCTTCACTTGCTTGTGTCTTTGGCATGTCTACTCGCTCACACCGGGCGCGTCATGCACCAGGGTCTAAAAATCCTCACGCACATTGCCCTCGTTGAGTTCGGCGAATTCGCGTAACAATGCCTTCGATCGCTCATCTACAACTCGTGGCAATACCAACTGGACCTCCACTACAAGATCGCCAGCATGGTCACGATCCCGAAAATCCGGCACACCCCGACCACGCAGGCGGAAGCGCTGCCCCGACTGAGTACCAGGCGGAATTCTGATATTTCCACGGCCATCCAAGGTAGGCACCTCAATCTTCGCTCCCAGTGCGGCCTCATAAACCGCGACGGGTAACACGAGATGTAGGTCCTTTCCCTCGCGGGTAAACAGTGGGTGCGGCTCGACTTCAACCGTGAGATACAGGTCTCCGGATCTTCCACCGCGACGACCCACGTGCCCGCGCTTCGGCACTCTGACCCGTCCACCGTCGTCGACACCGGCTGGAATACGTACACGGACGGATTCCGAACCCTGGACCGCGCCGCTACCCTCGCACCGCAGACAAGCACGATGCTCTTGACGGCCAGAGCCTCCACAATGCACACAAGTCCGCGAAAAAACCATGTGCCCACGAACCCACCGCACCCTACCCGTACCACGACATGCAGCGCAGCGACCTTCGACCATTCGTAGCACGCCAGAGCCCCGACAGTCATCGCATCGATTAAGTCGGGCCACCGTCACCGCGCGTTCAGTCCCGCGCATCGACTCGTTGAAGCTAATTCGAATGGACAGGTGTAAATCGGTCCCATCGGCCGCTACCCCATCTGCCCGGTCGTCGGTCCGCAAAACATCGGCAAAAAGATCACCGAATGTTGAAGCCGACTCACCCTCCGCAGAACCTGAGAAGTCAAATCCTTGAAACTCAAACGACGATTCGGGCAGGGTGTCGGTCAAGCTGCCGCGGCTGTCATAGCGCCGTCGTTGTTCGGGATCGCTGAGAACTTGATAGGCCTCGGTAACACGGCTAAAGACACTCGCTGAATTACGGTCACCTGGGTTGATACCGGGATGGTACTTGCGGGCGAGTCGGCGATAAGCACGCCTAACGTCGCTCAGTGTTGCGCTCCGCTCAAGACCGAGGATGATGTAGAGGTCCATCAGTCAAGGCTCCCCTTTAGGCCTTAAAACCTTATTTCTTTTCGTCCTCAACGACTTCGGCGTCAATCACATCTCCGTCGGAAGACGCATCCGCATTCGACGACGTGTCCGCCGTGGCCTCGGCATCAGGCGCCGGGGTCTCAGCCTCCTGACCTGCCTTATACAGCGTCTCAGCCGCTTTGTGCTGCGCCGTGTTCAATTTTTCCATTGCCTGCACAACTGCTTCAGTCTCACCACCCTCGAGCGCTTGTTTCACATCAGCGATCGCGGCTTCAACGGCGGACTTTTCAGTTTCCGAAAGTTTGTCACCACTGTCCTGCAGCATCCGCTCAGCCCCGTAAACGGCCTGGTCAGCCTTGTTGCGGGTCTCGATTTCTTCATGCTGCTTCTTATCGTCCTCAGCGTGCAGTTCAGCCTCTTTCATCATCTGATCGACTTCTTCCTGCTTGAGACCGCCAGACGACGTAATCGTAATCTTTTGTTCCTTTCCTGTGCCTCGATCTTTTGCCGAAACGTTGACTATACCGTTCGCATCAATATCGAAAGCAACTTCAATCTGGGGTATGCCACGCGGTGCTGGTGGTAGACCCACGAGATGAAACTTGCCCAGGGTTCTATTATCGCGGGCCAAAGGCCGTTCTCCCTGCAGCACGTGCACCTCAACACTGGTTTGATTGTCAGCAGCCGTGGAGAACACCTCACTCTTATGAGTAGGGATAGTAGTGTTCCGTGAAATCAACGATGTAGAAACCCCGCCTAGCGTCTCTATGCCCAAAGAGAGCGGCGTCACATCAAGCAGCAGGAGATCTTTTACTTCACCCGCTAACACACCGGCTTGGATAGCTGCGCCGACGGCCACTACTTCGTCCGGGTTGACACCTCGATGCGGCTCCTTGCCGAACAGCTCCTTAACGATCTCCTGAACCCTCGGCACGCGGGTCGACCCTCCAACCAGCACCACTTCGTCAATTTTCGACGCCTCCAGACCGGCATCAGCAAGTGCCTGTTTGACAGGACCAACAACCTTTTGAAGCAACTCCTCAACCAATTGTTCAAATTTCGCACGCGTTAACTTCATCGCTAAATGCTTTGGTCCAGACTGATCGGCCGTTATGAACGGCAAATTGATGTCGGTCTCCTTGACAGTCGAAAGTTCCGTCTTAGCCTTTTCTGCAGCCTCCTTGAGACGTTGGAGTGCCATACGATCCTTGCTTAGATCAATCCCTGTTTCTTTCCTGAATTCGGCAACGATCCAGTCGATAACGCGTTGATCGAGATTGTCTCCACCTAGGTGAGTGTCACCGTTCGTAGCTTTGACCTCTACAACCCCCTCGCCTACCTCCAGAATCGAAATGTCGAAGGTGCCGCCGCCAAAATCGAACACCGCGATCGTCTCGTCAGCCTTCTTGTCCAACCCGTAGGCCAAGGCAGCGGCTGTCGGCTCATTGACAATCCGCATCACCTCAAGACCAGCGATCTGGCCAGCATCTTTAGTGGCTTGCCGCTGGGCGTCATTGAAGTAGGCGGGTACCGTGATGACAGCCTGCGTGACCTCCTGGCCAAGATAGGCCTCGGCAGCTTGTCGCAGTTTTTGGAGAACCATCGCTGAAATTTGCGGCGGGGTATACGGCTCGTCTCGACCACTGATTTTGATACGCACGTCGCCGTTGGATCCAGCAACAACCGAGTAAGGGACCATCGTCATCTCCTCGGTCACCTCGTCCGCTTTGCGCCCCATAAATCTCTTGATTGAAAAAACCGTGTTTTCTGGATTCGTCACGGCTTGGCGTTTCGCAACCTGTCCACTCAATCGCTCCTCGGCCGACGTGAAACCAACAACCGAGGGCGTCAGACGGTTCCCTTCGGGATTTGTGATAACCACAGGTTCGCCGCCCTCAATCACGGCGACAACCGAGTTTGTCGTGCCAAGGTCAATACCAATAATTTTGCTCATATCCGACACCCTTACCCAGCACCGCCACCGACAGGTCTACTGTTCTAAACGGTCGAAGGCTAAATTAGTCAATTTATATTAACGTTAGTATAAAATATGAGTATGTCATTGTCAACTACTTTCAGAGCAAAATCACCTTAATCTCCTTAATTACATGCAAATCAATCACTTGTACCTCACGTGCTATAATTTGGCTTTAGAGCGCTGAGAAAAATTTCAGCCTTGGCAAGGTGTTTCTCTCATAAGGGTAACTGGTTGCCTCGTTATCTCATTCGTATCACTCGCAGGGCTAGCATAATCGCGATATTTGTCGGCATAGCGATTCTGGGGACTGTTAGCGGTGTCCTGTTCGCATTCGCTGGTGACCTTCCACAGATCACTGCACTTGACGATTACGCCCCGAGTGTCATCACGCGCGTCTACGCAGCCAATGGAGAAGTGGTAACCGAATTTGCAACTCAGAGAAGGATTGTTATTGCCTATGAGGATATGGCTCCACGCCTCCGAGAGGCGATCGTGGCGGCAGAGGACGGTGGTTTCAACAGCCATTTCGGAATTAGCATTCCCCGCCTCGCCATCACGATTGTACGGGACATCATGAACCAGCGTCTTTATGGTGCGAGTACGATAACGCAGCAGCTAGCGCGCAATCTATTCCTAACCCTTGATAAGACCTGGGAGAGGAAAATTAAGGAACTCCTGCTCACCTTTCAGATCGAGAAGAGGTACACCAAGCGGGAAATTCTTACGATGTATTGCAACCAGGTTCTCTTCGGCCATGGCGCTTTCGGCGTTGAAGCCGCATCTAGGATGTACTTCGACAAATCAGCCGATGAACTCGACCTCGCCGAAGCCTCACTCCTCGCTGGCATCATTCAATTACCGGCACGACAGAGTCCTTTCGTTAACCTCGAACTGGCAAGCACGAGACGTAACTACGTTTTAGGAAGGATGGAGGATGACGGATACATAACAGCTGAGGAGGCTGCCATCGTAAGAAACACACCGATCGAGGTCACCGACCGACGAGGCGAGGCATCAATTGCACCATACTTCGTCGAGGAAGTCAGGCAGCATCTCGAGAGTAATTACGGTGCTAAACAACTGTATGAGGGCGGTCTTTCAGTGCACACGACTCTAGACATCGGCCTTCAGCACGCCGCCAACGAAGCGGTACGTGCGGGCCTCCACCGTCTTGATAAGCGGCGTGGCTTCCGCGGACCGATAGAGAACGTACTCGAAACCACCACTACATCGATCGAAGTCTATGAGCACCCTCAGTGGCGCCGCCCAACGACTCCTGGCGACCATGTGCCGGCCGTCGTCACCAGCGTTTCGGAAAACCAAATTGATTTTCGCCTCGGACGCTACAGCGGCACAATCGAACAAGATGGTTTTCGTTGGACTCGGAAATCAGCACCACAGTTCCTCAAGATCGGCGATCTCGTGCTCGTCGAAGTTTTATCAGTCAACAACGAGGCCCTGACGCTCTCTGCCTCTCTCGACCAGGAACCGGTTGCAGAAGCTGCACTGATTGCCATTGAGAACCGCACGGGTCGTATCCTGGCCATGGTCGGCGGCTATAACTTCGAGCGAAGCAAGTTCAATCGAGCCGTGCAGGCTCAACGCCAACTCGGGTCACTGTTCAAGCCACTCCTTTACGCGACAGCCATCGATCGAGGCTACACGCCGACATCAATTATCGTTGACGAACCTATTAGCTTTCCGGCCGGGCCGGACCAGCCTGAGTACGAGCCTCGCAACTATGACCTCGAGTTCGAAGGACCAGTAACACTCCGACATGCACTTGAAGATTCTCGAAACATTCCAGCGGTGCAAATGATGGCCGAATTGGGCCCTGAACAAGTCGTTGAGTATGCCAAACGTATGGGCTTCGCTTCCGATCTTCCACCGTTTCTCTCGGTCGCACTCGGTGCAGCTGAGAGTACACTTTTGGAAATTACGACCGCCTATGCAATCTTCCCCAATCAAGGTGTTCGGCTCGAACCGTTTCAAGTGTTAAGGGTAATGGATCGGGATGGTAACACCATTGAAGACAATCGGCCTAGCGCGTACGAGGCACTTCCCGCAGACACGTCATTCATCATGACAAGTCTGTTACGTGGCGTCGTGGAACGGGGAACGGGTCAGCAGGCAAAGGTGCTCGATTGGCCACTTGCTGGGAAAACTGGAACAGTGGACGAATACACTGACGCGTGGTTTGTAGGATATGACCCGGATGTGACTGTTGGCGTGTGGGTCGGCCACGATCAGAAGATGACTTTAGGGCCACAAGAAGAGGGTGCTCGCGCAGCACTGCCAATCTGGATCGACTTTATGCGAGCTTACATTGGTGACAGAACAGATCGACCGGAATTCCTTCAACCCGTAAACATCGTTCACTTGTCTGTTAATCGTCTGACCGGTGACATCACGGAACCTTCTGCGCCGGACGCCATCCGTGAAACGTTTATCGCGGGCACCGAGCCTAACATCACCTTCTAGCCCCGACCAACCTTGGGTCACGTCTACTCGTCGTCTGCCGGCTTCCCTAACGTTCCAGAGGCCTTCTGCATCAAATAGGCCTTGATAAAACCGTCGAGTTGCCCATCTAGCACACTGTCTACGTCGCCCACCTCCATCTTAGTCCTGTGGTCCTTGATCAACCGGTACGGATGTAGCACGTAGCTCCGGATCTGGTTGCCAAATGCAATCTCTTTTTTCTCGCCACCGATTTGTTCCAGTTTAGCTTGCTGTTCTCTTAACTTCATATCGTAAAGTCGCGCGCGCAATACCTTCATGGCCGAGTCACGGTTGCGATGCTGCGACCGTTCGTTCTGACACGAAACAACAATACCAGTTGGAATGTGGGTGATTCGTACAGCGGAATCAGTCACGTTCACGTGCTGACCACCGGCGCCACTTGAACGATAGGTGTCAATACGAAGGTCCTTGTCTTCGATCTCGACCTCAACGTCATCGGGTAATTCAGGCCAGACAAAAACAGAGGCGAACGAAGTATGTCGACGGCCTGCCTGGTCGTACGGAGAGATCCGCACAAGTCGATGCACACCGGCTTCGGCCAGTAGCAGGCCATAGGCATAATCACCGTTTACCGTCAATGTAACGCTTTTGATCCCAGCTTCGTCGCCCGGTTGGAGGTCGATTACTTCGCGGCTGAATCCACGCTGCTCAGTCCAACGCAGATAGAGTCGGAGCAGCATCTCAGCCCAATCCTGGGATTCAGTACCGCCAGCACCTGGATGAATTGTAAGAATGGCACTCTTACGATCGTGCTCGCCACCTAGCATCCGCTTTATTTCAGCGGCCTCAACCTCAACGTTCAACTCATCGAGAGCTCGGTTTAGGTCATCATCAACAGGCTCACCTTGCTCGGCCCAGTCAATTAGTACCGAGAGATCCTCGCTACGCTGCTGTAGTGAGTCGACGAGCACCCGATCATCCTTGAGCCTCCGCTGGCGCTGAAGCACACGCTGGGCCGCCATCTGGTCCTTCCAAAAGTCTGGCGCGGCCGCCTGGGATTCCAACTTGGCGAGTTCGCCCACTGAACTAGCAGCGTCAAAGATAACCCCGCAAATCCTTCGCCCGCTTAATTAAATCTTGATACCGAGAAAATTGTTCTTCACGCGTCGCAGACACACTTGCTCCCTCTGGGTCTTACCAGCTCGCCCGCACACCAAATACCAAAACACAAATCACTAGCATGAGACAAAGATAGACAAACAAATCACCCGTCCACCCGTATACCGTCTTGACATTAATCCATCGCACATCAGCTACGACTCTAGCATTTTCAAACAATTCGGTCTGTGCAAGCACACGGCCGTAGGGATCGACCACACCGCTTATACCGGTGTTCGCGGCACGTACAAGGTAGCGTCCCTGCTCGATGGCCCGCATGGCCGCCTGCGAAAAATGCTGATGCGGTGCTGATGTTCGCCCAAACCAAGCATCGTTCGTGATCGTTGTAAGGAGTTCACTGCCCGCCAAAACAGCCGAACGCACCAAACTTGGATATACCACCTCGTAGCATATCGCGCTACTGAATCGATGCCCATTCATCGAAAAGGTGATGGTTTCGGTGCCAGGTGAAAAATCCGGCACACTTTCAACAAGCTTATCGGCAAAAAACAGAAAGCGTCTATATGGCACATACTCTCCGAACGGCACAAGATGAATTTTCCGGTAGGTCGGTCGGTCAATCCCAGTAGGACCAACGTGAAAGGCTGAATTGTAGTAGTGAAAACCGTCGGTTTCTTCACTCTCTTCACTACCGAACAGGATATGGGAACCGGTTTCCTTGGCAAGATTTTGAATTGCTACAACCGTGCCAACATCCTGATCAAACGGGAGTGGAAGCGCCGATTCCGGCCAAATCAAGAGCTTCGCACCATCCGCGGCCGCGGAGCGACTCGCCGACAGGTAAGTGTCCAGGATGGACGTCCGAAAACCGGGATCATGTTTTTGATCCTGTGCCACATTCCCCTGGATCATCGCTACGCGAACTGGTTCACCTTCGTTAATCAGTGTATTTTGACTAAGACGCCATTGGCCCCAACACGCAATTAAGACTGCAATGCCAAGGACAACACCGCCAGTAGTCAGCCGGCGGCGATCCACTCTAACGGCAATACTGGCCAAAGCTCCATTAACAAGGACGATGAGAAATGAAATACCATAGACCCCGAACACGCTCGCCAACTGGGCTACGGGTAGAACTTCAGCCTGGGAATAGCCGAGAAGTGCCCAGGGGAAACCGCCGAACAGGTAACCTCGGCCAAACTCGCTAACAACCCACGCGGCCGATGTGGTAACAAGGCCAACAGTTACGCTAATTGAGATGCCGCGGATCGCCATCACTGCGAACAGCCCAAAAAAAATGGCTAAGTAAAATACGAGTAGAGCGTTCACAGCCAAGGCCGTTGGCCATGCCAAACCGCCGTAAGTCATCATAACTTCACTAATCCAGTAGAGCGTCCCGGCAAATGCGACTGCACCCGTGGCCAAGCCGAGCCCGAATGCACGCTGGACTTGTATACCTTTCGCACTACCTAGCGCTGCAAGTAGTGGCACCAGCGCAACCCAAGCCAACGCGGGTTGGCCGAATTTTGGAAAACTCAGTGCGAGAAGAACGCCGGAAAGAATGGCTAGCGGGTAATCCAGGGCTTGAACTTTTCTTCCTGCTCGAGACGAAGACGAACGTGCTCGGCATCAGCACGGTCCTGATACCGGCCGACGCGGACACGAAACATCTCCCCTGGTACGCCAGGCGGGGGATCGAGCAAATAAGCGGGGTATCCTTTATCCGAAAGTTGGTCTCGAATTACCTCGGCGCTAGCACGACCGGTTAGTGCTGCTACCTGTACCGTAAAAGGTTCCAATGGCAACACTTGCTCGCTGGGACCTATGGTCGCGGCGCGTTCGTCTTCCAGGGACGATTCAGAGGGTTCAGCGTATAACTCGTCTGCGATTTCCGTATTAGCCTCGTCAATAGGCTGAGTCCAATTAGGCAGCTCGTCCCCAATTACTTGGCCACCTCGACCGATACTATCCGCAATCGGTGTTGACCCCGACGCTTGGCGAGCACCAACACCGCGCCCAACGAGCACACCACACAGAAAGATCGCCACGGACACAACAGTCGTGGCCATAAAGAGGAAAACGAGTTGCTTGCCACTCAGCTGAATTTCACGAAAACCGTCATCCGACATGGTCTGATGCCTGTTATGTCGACGGCTCACTCGCTCCGGAGGTCTTGCGCAGCATGTTCAACAACTCGACCGGTAACGGAAAGACAATCGTCGAGTTCTTCTCGGAGGCAATCTCGGTCAGAGTCTGCAGGTATCGGAGCGTAATTGCATTCGGCTCAGTGGCGAGTACGGCCGCCGCCTGCGAAAGTTGCTCCGACGCAGTGTACTCACCCTCAGCATGAATGATTTTAGCACGTTTCTCGCGTTCCGCCTCAGCCTGTCGAGCCATCGCTCGCTGCATGTCGGGTGGAAGATCGACGTGTTTAACCTCAACTGCTGAAACCTTAATTCCCCACGCGTCGGTATTTTGATCGAGAATGCCTTGGAGGTCTTGATTGAGACGTTCACGCTGGGACAACAGGCCGTCAAGCTCCACCTGGCCAAGCACGC
Source organism: Vicinamibacterales bacterium (assembly GCA_036012125.1). NCBI lineage: Bacteria > Pseudomonadati > Acidobacteriota > Vicinamibacteria > Vicinamibacterales > Vicinamibacterales bacterium. The sequence continues at coordinate 105,326 of DASCOS010000025.1, forward strand.
TGCGTAAGGTAGTCTGCGCTAATTGGGACGTCGCATAATGGAAATTCTCAACTTCGACAATGGCACGGCCAGGTTCCATTACGCGGAAATAGACAACTGCATTGACCTTCACGGAAACATTGTCCCGCGTGATAACGTCTTGTGGCGGCACGTCCATCACGATCGTGCGGAGGCTCACCCGAACAATACGATCAATCGGTGCAAAGACAAGGATCACGCCAGGACCCTTCGAATGTGGTAGCAACTTGCCAAGACGGAAGATGACGCCACGCTCATACTCATTCAAAATCTTGATTGAGCTGATCAAGTACAACACCACGATCAGGCCGAATACTGCAATAGGGGATACATTCATTGCTTATCTCCTCCTTGTAGGGCTGACGCCAGTCGACGGACAGTGAGCGTGAGACCGTTCACTCCGACCACCTTAACCTGGTCACCCTCGGCGATTGGCTCCGTGCCTGTCGCCGACCAAATTTCACCGTGGGCCACGACTTGGCCAGAACCGCCTGCCTCAAACGTCGTGAGTGCGCGCCCAATCTCATCGATCATGCCCGCACGGCCCGTTACAGCTCGTCGACGCTGCGCCGCAACGCCCAGCCTCGCCAGGAAGAAAACGATGCCTGAAAGCGCGAGCGTCATCGGAAGCACCATCGACAACCCAATTTGCAACTCTGGCATCGGTGAATCGATCAACATGAGCGAACCTAAAGCGATACTGACAACACCACCCAACGCTAACATCCCGAAACTGGTTACCATCGCTTCTAGGACCAGCAGTCCAAGACCGAATCCAATAAGAACAACACCAGCTAAATTCACCGGCAGCACCTGAAACGCGAAGAACGCCAGTAAGAGACAGAGTCCACCGACAACACCAGGTAGAATTGCACCAGGATTCCACAATTCGATCGTTAGACCTAGAGTGCCGAGGCTGAAAAGAATGTAGGCCACCTCCGGCCGTGCAATCACGCTCAACACTTGCTGACGCCATGTCATCTGTAGCCGCTCGACCCGAGCATCGGCCGTCCGCAGCCTGACCTCACGTCCGTCAAACCTGGTAATCAAACGACCGTCGAGCACCTCTAAGAGACTGTCTAAGTCCGATGTGACGATATCGATCAGTGGTGGTTCAGCCTCAGCAGCTTCGTCTTCAGTAAACGCTCTACTCTCAATTACTGCCTGCTCAGCGAACTCAACATTACGATTGCGTTGAGTCGCCAGGGATCGAGCAAAAGCCGCTACATCCGATGCGGCCTTTTCGGATACGGCCTCGTCGAGTTGTTGTCCGCTGCCGCTAACAGGATGGGCTGCCCCAATGTGGGTACCCGGCGCCATGGCAGCCACGTCTGCCGCAATCGTGATCAGAAAGCCAGCTGACGCAGCACGCGCACCACTTGGAGCTACGAATACAACAACTGGCGTCTTAGCCGAAATCATGCGTGATGTGATCGATCGTGTCGACTCAACCAACCCACCAGGTGTCCGTAGGGTGAATACGACTAGGTCGGCATCGGCCGCATCCGCACGGTCAATCACCTGTACCATGTACTCAGCCGAAACAGGATGGATTATGGCATCCACCTCAGCCACCAGCACGAGTGGACGATTTGATGTTGAAGGGGCTACTGTCTGACGACTGAACACAGTCGTTGAACTCAATAACAACAGGACAAACAGGATCGGACTCAGGCGCGCTAAGGCAGGCTGAACGAGTAGAGCCTGCAGCCAGGCCTTACGGGCCAATCTCTTCATAATCAACAACACTCAGGAATCCCTTAGCCTCTGCAGCGCGCTCGCTCTTCGTAAGCTAACGGAGCGCGCAGACTGTGTCAACGCACCAAAATCGATGAAAACAGGCTAAGTTTAATCAACTCGGGAGACTACACCTTCCCCACTTTTTCCGAACCTCACGCCTTTTTTGATAAGGTTACCGCTGGCGCATGTGTACGGCGGCCATTATCGCCGGTGGTGAAGCGCGGCGACTCAACGGGCGAGTGAAAGGGACCCTACCATTTGGCACGACCAGTCTCGTCGAACGCCAGATCGCGGTTCTCCGAGCGATAACTGAGAAACTTCTGATTATCACCAACAACGAAAGCGCCTACACCGGACTGGGCGTACCGGTGATCAACGACGAAATCCCAGGTTCTGGTGCGATCGGTGGAATCTATACGGCACTCGTGCACGCCACCGTGGACCCTGTGCTGGTCGTGGCCTGTGACATGCCGTTCATTAATGAACCGTTCTTGCGTCTTCTCGTCAATGCCGACCGGTCTGCTGATGTGACCATTCCGAAAACCGCCAATGGTTACGAACCAATGTGTGCATGTTACTCCCGACGGTGCGCATCACGCTTGCGGCAGCAAATCAACAACGGCGCGCTCAAGATTCAGGAACTACTACCGCACCTACGAGTCCGAGAGGTTGGAATAAACGAGATTGCACCGCATGATCCGAGCGGCCTACTCTTCTCCAACGTAAATACACCCGATGATTACGCCAGGGCGCTTCAGCACCTAGACTCCGGTCATTCGATGTTATCGAGTCCAGAACTACCCAAGAAGTAAAACCAGACCACATGATTCTTCCGATTCACGAACTCATAAAGACACAAATAAGAGCGGTGGCAAAACGGCTCTACGGTCTCGACGACACCGCACTGCCATCAATTACTATTCAGATACCGCCAAACCGTACCATTGGCGATCTAGCCGTACCGGTAGCGTTTGAACTGGCAAAGGTCGCGCGCAAAGCGCCACGAGTAATTTCTACGGAGCTCGTTGACGCGCTGGGTGAGATTGATGGTGTTACCGCCATTGAGCCCTCTCCGAACGGATACATTAACTTCTTTCTCGATCGTCGATCTTTTCTGACCAATCGAATCAACCTGCCTGTTCAGCAAGATTCCATAGGCGTCAGTCAAGGTAAAACCATTGTTGAACACACGGCGATCAATCCTAACAAGGCCGCGCACATCGGGCACCTCCGGAACGCAGTGCTCGGAGATACGTTGAGCCAACTTCTACGTTTCCAAGGCCATCACGTCGAGGTTCAAAACTACATCGATGATACGGGAGTACAGGTCGCCGATATGGTCGTGGCTTTTCGTGAGCTGGAATCGATGGGTCTGGACAAAGTCAAATCAGAAGCCAGGAAAACAAACTTCGATCACTACTGCTGGGATTTGTATACAAGAGTAACCGAGTGGTACGAAGCCGATTCAAGCCGACTCCGTCTGAGATCCGAGGCCTTGCAGGCACTGGAAGCTGGCAACAATGAAATGGCCGACACAGCTGCGATAATCGCCGACCACATCGTCCGCTGTCATTTGGCAACGATGGCAAGACTGAAGATCAACTACGACCTACTTACCTGGGAAGGCGACATTCTCAGGCTGCGCTTTTGGGCTCGCGCCTTCGACATCCTGACCAAAGCCGGCGTAATGTTTCAGCCGAAGGAAGGTAAACTCGCGGGCTGCTGGGTAATGCAGTTGAGTGACCAGACCACTACCGCTTCCGAAAACCCGTCGAACAACACGGCTGTTGAACCAGAAGAAGCACGCCTAAAAGTGATTGTCCGATCGGACAACACAGTGACCTACGTTGGCAAGGATATCGCCTACCAGTTCTGGAAGTTTGGACTGCTTGGTGCCAATTTTTTCTACCGCCCGTTTAATACCTCGCTTAACGACCAACCGCTATGGGCCACTAGTTCAAACCCGTCGGTCGAACCTACTGCAACTGCTCCACCGGTGTTTGGATGTGCCGATACCGTCTACAACGTTATAGACACCCGTCAAGCTTATTTACAGCAACTACTCGCGCAGGCCCTACGGGCTATGGGTTATACCGCCCAAGCCGAACACTCAATTCATTTCTCATATGAGATGGTCACGTTGTCCCACAGCACGGCGCGAGCTTTAGGACTAGAAAACATCGACACGGACCGTCCATTCGTTGAAGTATCAGGCCGCAAAGGCCTCGGCGTAAAGGCCGATGAGCTCCTGGACCGCCTCGTTGAAGCCGCAAGCCGTGAAGTAACCAAGCGGAATCCGAATTTGCCTGCTGACGAGGCAGCAAGTATCAGCCGTATGATTTCCACCGCAGCTGTGCGTTACTTCATGATCAAGTTCTCGCGCAGTAAAGTTATTGTCTTCGACATTGACGAAGCTTTGAGTTTTGAAGGGGAAAGTGGTCCATATTTACAATACGCTGCAGTCCGTGCGAATAATATCTTCAAGAAACTGCACGAGCGGACAGACCTTGATGAGCCTGCCATCATTGAAAAGCTCGGTTCGGTATCTACAGATTGCCTAGCCCGCGGTGATGGCGATGGCCTGTGGGAACTGGTGCTCGAGTCTGCACGACTCGACGAGGTTGTCGATCAGGCCGTGAGAAGTCTCGAGCCATCCATACTAGCCAAGTACTCTTTCGGGCTGGCGCAACTGTTTAACACCTTCTACCACCATCACCCAATCGTGAACGAAGAACAGGCAGAGCTCCAACTCTGGCGGGCAGGAGCGACGCTCTACTTTAAGACGCAAATGACTCGTGCTTTGGGATTGATAGGGTGCGAGGTTCCCTCTCGAATGTAGGCCTGGCACTAACGTTCGAGCACTGCCATCAACTCAACGTGAGCCGTATTCGGGAAAAAGTCGAAGCCGTCTAACCGACGGAGACTGTAGCCCGCACCACCTAGTACGGAGAGGTCGCGTGCAAGTGTGGCAACGTCACACGAAACATAGACAAGCCGGCATGGTCCAGTGTTCGCAATCAAAACCCGCGCCTCACGCGACAGCCCGGTTCGTGGAGGGTCAATAATCCAGACGCCACGCGAACTGCGCCGCTTCCCTCGTAGGTAGCGCTCGACTGTTCGTCTCACGACGCGCACCCGTCCCCCGGCGGACTGTGCATTGGCTACCAAATCTGCCACAGAAATCGGATCGTTTTCTACGGCTGTCACATCATCCGCCCCACACGCTGCAGCTCCCAACGCAAACACACCAACCCCAGCGTAGAGGTCAACTAGGGGGCCAGGCGTGAGCTCCATAAGAACGCGCTCGACGAGCGTAGCTAGGAGAAACCGATTGCCCTGAAAAAACGCAGGTGGACGTCGACGGAGAGGAACTTCAGGCACTTGTGACAGCGACGGAAGCATCGTAGACCAAGATTCGATGATTTCTGGCTCACCGATCACGTGTTGAACTGGTTCAGCGCGTCGCACGGAGGCTGAAACTCCTCCAATGCCTGATACAGCGCCCAGTGACGAGAGTGCTGTGACATCGGCCGGTCGCTCTCGGTCTAGCCAGCAATGGATTACTCGCTGTTCACCATCGACCGACTCGGCGAGGTCAATAGCTCTGATAGTGCTGTCAGGAATGTGCGATGAAAATAAAGATTGCAAATCGCCGATAACTTTCCCAGTCTCGGTCGAAAGCTGTCCTGTCTTAGCAGCATCACATAGGTGATGCGACCCACTACGTAGAAATCCCACCCGTTTCCCTGCTACATACAAACGGGCTCGTAATCGATAACCTTGCTCAAAAGAAGGGGCGATCGTTATGTCTTTTGGAGGCGGAAGTCGCCCGATACGGGCGAACGCATCAGCAACAATTTCACGTTTCAGTGAGAGTTGCCGCGAATATGCAATATGGGAAAACACATTCCCGCCGCAGGAGGGATCGCATAACACAGGACGGCGGTCATGGTCAGCAAGAATGACCTCTTCGGTCGAGGCTACCGGCACGCCACGACGGGAGTGTGCGACCCGTGCCCGGACCCGCTCACCGGGAATTGCTCCGGACACCAATATTACACGGCCGTCGTGCCTTGCAATCATCCGGCCGCCAACAGCTGGCCGCTCAATCGCTAGCTCAAGTAGGGCTCCCGAGTCCATCTCGTAGCTCAACCGATTCAATTAGGTGGAACTCAAGCGCGGTAGGCCGAGCTGAACCCGTAAACGTTGTTCGACTGCAAGTTTGGTCGCTTCCTCGTACGCAGACTGTGACATCCTCTCTCGGAAAACACCAAGTTCCGTCGCCACTTCAGCCTCCACAGCTTTAATCGTGGGTTCGTCGGCCACGACCCGAATATCCCGCATCATGGCTCCATCTAGATTCTGGAGACTCTTGAGGAGGTCGGAACGAACAGAACCGCGTACTGTTTTCGCCTGTTCACGAAGTTCATCAAGGGCACGAACGACGCGATTCAACACAACGTGAAGGCCTGGCCAAGGCTCTGGATTCATAAGGCAAGCCGTTAGCCTCGACATCACAGTGGTCAGATGTTTTGGTAGGCTCTTAGCCGTAGCCCGACTATCATCGCGCTGGTCAACATCTATCGTGGGACCAACAGACCGCCGCCAATCATCAAATGCACGAAGCACATCGTTCTCGCAGAACTCGATATGCAATGGATACCGTCGACTACTCTTACTCTTGGCCTCATACCGTGTTACGCGCTCATCAATACCGCGCATGACTATTTTGAGTGGCAAGCCCTGTTCAGCCCAGCCGCGTACCAACTCAAAAGCTGGACCAACCAAACGGATGAGGCGACCTCGGTTCTTCTGACAGAGGTAAGTTTCAACAGCCCGACAGTATTCAGCGTAGTCACTCACTGCGACATCTTGGCACGAAAACGTTCCCAGACTATCCGGAGACCGTACAAGGTGAGTTCTGGCACGACTGCCTCTATAACTGAAGTTTGCTCAGCAACGACGGCAGCCATTCCTCCGGTCGCAACACAAATCGGTGCACCCTCACCAGACGTAGGCTCAAATTCATCGCGTAGTCGAGCCTCGATACCCTCGACCATCGCAACATATCCATAGAATAAACCTGACTGCATCGACTCGACCGTCGTTTGCCCGATGACGCGCTTGGGTTTGCAGACATCAACGCGTGGAAGCTGCGCTGCACGCTGAAATAGCGCATCAGCTGAAATGTCAACGCCTGGACAAATGACACCACCAAGATACTCACCACGCGAAGAGATGCAATCGAACGTCGTAGCAGTGCCAAAGTCGACGACGACAACCGGCCTACCGTCCACACGTCCGAAGCGCTCATAGGCAGCGATTCCATTGACAAATCGGTCGGCGCCTACTTCGCTCGGCCGCTCGTAGCGTATAGGCATACCCGCGAATACGGCGTCCTCGGCTGGCTCGACGACCTTGGTTTGGAGATCGAAGTAACGTCTGATCATCTCGGCCATTGTGCCGGTTAGTGACGGAACAACCGATGCCATGATAACGCCGTCAATCTCTGCTTTATCGAGGCCCCTCGCTTCAAAGAGATCGCTCACAAGAATACCGAGCTCATCCGCAGTGCGCTCCCGCAGCGTGGCAAGACGCCAACTTTGGGTGAGCGTTTCACCTTTGAAGACCCCAAACACGAGATTCGTATTGCCCACGTCAACCGTCAGGAGCATGTCATACCGTTCCTTAGCAGAATGGTCTTCAGGTGAGCCTTAAACCCAGCGTACCTCACCAGAAACAACCCGTTCAGTCGTTCCATTGACGCGTACCAACAACGCCCCATCAGCGTCGATGCCAGCAGTCGTGCCACGTCGCACTCCAGACGGCCCATCCAGTTCGACCGCAGAGGCAATGCTCGACGGGGACAGTGTGCGCCAACGATTCAGAATAGCATTCATCTGGCCGTCGACCATTCTTGCTCGCCATACCGACAGTGCAGCTAACACTTCAACTAGGAGGTCTTCCAATGGCACAACTTCGCCACATTCAGACTCGATTGAAGTAGCCGTATCGGACAGTGCCGACAGATTCGACGCCGCTAGCAGATTAATACCAAACCCGACCACGACGTACTCAAGACCAGTCGGCGAGGCTCCAGCTTCGGAAAGAATACCACCGAGCTTCCTAATAACACCTCGCTTAACCATTAAGTCATTCGGCCATTTGAGCACCACTGTAAGCCCTGCCCGACAGCGTATCGCTTCGACCAACGCGACGCCGCTCATCAGCGTCAATACCGGAGACAATAGTGGAGGTCGGAACACCACCGAAGCGTAAAGGCCGGCACCTTGGGGAGACAACCAAGAACGTCCGCGGCGACCTCTCCCAGCGGTCTGGGCCCCGGCAACCACAGTCGTGCCCTCTGGTGCACCAGCCAGAGCAAGTTCGATCGCCTTGTCGTTTGTTGATCCGGTTTCTTCCAGGTAGGTAACTCGCCCCACGAAACATCCGAGCCGGTCCCTATGTGTTCTAAACGCAGCCACCATTGGCACCGGTAGACCGTAGTTACTCAATGATCTGACCGCACAAGCTCAAGACTAAAGTCAACCGACGGTGCTGAATGCGTTAGCGCACCGACCGAGACGTAGTCTGCCCCCGTTGCGACCAGGCCTGGCATCCTTTTCAATGTCACGCCTCCTGATATCTCGATCTTGGCTCGGCCCCGACTACGGCGCACCACTTCACGGACATCAGCATCAGTCATGTTATCCACCAGTAACCTATCAGCACCCGCATCTAGGGCGTCGTCGGCTTCCTCGACGCTGTCAACCTCGACTTCAATCGACTTATCAAGCTTGGCCCCCCGCACCAGATCTAGCGCTACTGCCACGCCCCCAGCAAGGACAATATGGTTATCCTTGATCAAAACCCCGTCATCCAGTGCGAAGCGGTGGTTAGACCCACCTCCTACCCGTACAGCGTATTTTTCCAGCCTCCGTAACATCGGAGTCGTCTTACGCGTATCTAACACAGTCAAAACGCCCGCACTCGCACCAACAAACGCGCGCGTAAGGGTCGCTATACCAGACAGACGTTGTAGAAAATTCAGCGCAGTACGCTCGCCAGCCAAAATCGATCGCGCAGCTCCTGACAAATTAGCTACAACCTCCCCAGCGACACAGCTGTCCCCGTCAGACCGCTGGCACGTTAGCTTGACGCGGGAATCTACCTGCCTGAATACTTCAGTTACGATCTCAAGTCCAGCCAGGACGCAGGTAGACCTTGAGAGAATGCCACCTTTGGCCCAGCTGGTAGTTTCGACAATCGCTTCGCTCGTAATGTCACCAGCGCCGAGGTCTTCTTTCAGTGCGCGTTGGACAAGCTTCCGGTAGACTGCCGGCTCCAATGCTTCAGTCATTACCGGGAAAGCTCCTCCAGAAGGCGTTTGAGCTTGTCACGCTGCTTAATCAGCCCCTGAACCCGTGCCTCAGTATCAGCCACGACCTCTGGCGCTGCGCGCTCCCTGAACTTGGGATTCGCTAGCTTACTTTGGTCAGCGGCATGCTGTTTTTTAATCTTCAACAGTTCCTTCGCAACACGATTAGCTTCGTCCTGACGATTAACGATGCCGGCAAGCGGGACGTGCACCTGAAGGTCCCTGACAACCCGAACCACGGTTTCCGGGTGACGTTTTACGCGATCTTGAAACTCTACCTCGTCAAGCCCGGCGAGTCTGACGAGATGAGCTTCGCCACCGTCAAGAATCCGCTGTGACAGCTTGTCTGCACCTTCAATAAAAACCTTAATTTTCTGTGCGGGTGGCACCCCCCACTCAGCTCGAACGATGCGGATTGCAGTGATAACCTCTTGGATTAAGGTCATCTCGGCTGCAGCCGCATCATCTTTCCACTTGGCTTCCGGACCAGGAAACGCAGCGAGTGTCAGTGTTTGGTGCTGGCCATCCTGGGAACGGCCATCGCCAGGTCGCTGTGGTAACTGCTGCCAGACTTCCTCCGTTATAAACGGAATAATTGGATGGAGAAGCCTTAAGGCCCGGTCGTGAACCTCCAGTAAAACAGAAATGGCGGTCTCACGCTCTGGACCAGTTTCTTGGAGAGAAGGTTTGACTAATTCAATGTACCAGTCCGCATACTCGTGCCAGAAAAAGTGATATAGCCGGTCAGCCGCAACGTCAAAACGGAACGTTTCAAGCGCTTCACCAACTTCGGCACTTAGCTCGTTGACGCGATGTAAAATCCATCGGTGTACGAGTTCCGATGGGCGTGCAGGGGGATTTGACCTGACCTCGCCCTCTTGGAGCTGCATTAGGACAAAACGTGAAGCGTTCCACAACTTGTTAATAAACTGCCGAGAACCTCGCAGACGGCCCTCGGACAGTGAAATGTCCATGCTGGGTGATGCGAGTGCTGTCAGAGTGAATCGCAGTGCATCAGCACCGATCTCATCCATAAGTTCAAGAGGGTTTACAACGTTACCCTTAGACTTACTCATCTTTTGCCCATGGGCATCTCGCACGAGTGAAGTAATGTAGACCGTCTTGAACGGCACTTCTTGCCCGAACTTCAACCCGAACATGATCATTCGTGCAACCCAGAAAAAGATGATGTCGAGACCAGTAAGCATGAGGGTTGTGGGATAGTACCGCTCAAGATCGACCGTCCTGTCCGGCCACCCCATCGTACTGAAAGGCCAGAGCCCTGAGCTAAACCAAGTATCCAGAACATCCGTATCCTGTTGAAGTGAACCACCGCACTCACACATTCCTGGGGCCTCTTCTGCGACCACAATCTGATCGCACGAATTGCAATACCACGCAGGGATGCGGTGCCCCCACCAGAGTTGCCTTGAGATACACCAGTCGTGGATGTTAGACATCCACTCAAAATAAGTCTTCGTCCATTTCTCAGGAATAAACGTAATCTTTCCCTCTCGTACAACATCGATAGCAGGCTTAGCCAGTGGGCCAATACGTACGAACCACTGCGTCGACACGAGAGGCTCAACGACCGTACTACATCGTTGGCAGTGGCCCACGGCATGCTCGTGATCCTTGACCTCGATGAGTGCACCCTCACGGTCCAAACGATCGAGCACTGCACCACGAGCCTCTAGGACCTTTAAGCCGGTAAAAGGTCCAGCCGCATCGGTCATTCGGCCGTCTTCGTTAATTACTGACACTTGCGGAAGATCGTGACGCTGACCTATAGCGAAATCGTTGGGATCATGCGCAGGAGTCACCTTAACAGCACCAGTTCCAAACTCCTGGTCGACGACCGCATCGGCAATGATCGGAAGCTCGCGATCGAGTAGCGGCAGTCGCAAACAGCTTCCAACTTCAGACCGATACCGCTCGTCATCTGGATGAACCGCCACAGCAACATCACCCAGCATCGTCTCTGGACGCGTGGTTGCCACGGTGACAGCACCGTCGCGACCAACGTAACGGTACTGAATGTAGTAGAGCTTGCCAGTCGTATTTCGGTGAACGACCTCTAGATCAGATAACGCCGTACGACAGCGTGAGCACCAATTGACGATGTAATTGCCACGATAGATTAAACCTTCTTTATAAAGTGCAACGAACACGCGCCGAACAGCACATGATAAATTCTGATCGAGAGTGAACCGTTCGCGACTCCAGTCAACTGACGAGCCCAGGGTACGCATCTGAGTAACAATCGTCCCCTTGCTCTTGCGCGCCCAAGCCCAGACGCGCTCTTCAAATGCCTCACGCCCGAGGTCGTGTCGAGATTTACCCTCCGTTGCGAGTTGTCCCTCTACAACATTCTGGGTCGCGATACCCGCATGGTCCGTCCCCGGCAGCCACAACACATCATCTCCGTGCATTCGTCGCCACCTGGCGATGATGTCTGGCAAAGTCTGGTTTAAGGCATGGCCGATATGAAGCTGGCCAGTCACATTCGGGGGAGGCAGTACCATGCTAAACGGTGGACGATCCGATTCGGACATGGCGCGAAATGCCCCAATCGATTCCCAGAACGCATACCATTTGGGATCGACTTGGCGATGTTCAAATGTCTTGGACAGCAATACCTTAGGCATAGACGGCGTTGATCGTATCAGGCCCTAGCCTCCACCGGGCGTCGAAGTGAAGGTACTTCAACCACAAAAATCTGGGTCAGCGGGCCGATGCGGCGGGCCGAACCTGTTGCCGAATAAATTCAACGATGACCTGCATCGAGGTTCCAGGTGGAAAAATACCGGTAATCCCAATTTCGTTAAGCTTCGGCACATCGATATCAGGAATGATTCCACCAACGACCACGAGCACATCCGTGATGTCCTTCGCCTGTAACAACTCGATGACACGCGGACAGATGTGATTATGCGCTCCCGACAGGATTGAGAGGCCGATCACATCAGCATCTTCTTGCAGCGCCGCACCAACAATTTGTTCTGGCGTCTGGCGGAGTCCGGTATAAATCACCTCCATACCAGCATCACGAAGTGCTCTGGCGATGACCTTGGCTCCCCGGTCGTGCCCATCGAGTCCTGGCTTAGCTATGACGACGCGAATATTCCGCATAATGGACAACCCGCCTAGATCATCGGGGTTTCTTCATACTCACCCCAGGCGTCTCTGAGTGCATCACATATCTCGCCGAGGGTCGCGTAGGCCCTGACCGCCTCAAGCAGTGAAGGCATGAGGTTAGTCTTGCCGAGCGCAACCTCGCGTACCGCTGCGAGTGAGCGCGCTACTCTATTCGCATCCCGAGTGCGCCTCAGATCATTTAGTTTCCCAATTTGCCGCTCAGAAACGTCTTCGTTGATATATAGCGTCTCGACGCCAAGCTCCTCGTTATCTCCATGCACATTCACTCCGACTATGTCTCGCTCGCCAAGCTCCACTTGCTTCTGGAACCGATAAGCGCTCTCGGCAATTTCCCTCTGCGGAAAACCTTGCTCAATCGCCTCAACCATGCCACCAAGATCATCGATGGTTTGAAAGTACTCAACTGCACCCGCCTCCATATCAGTGGTGAGCTTCTCGAGAAAATACGAGCCCCCTAACGGGTCAACGGTGCTGGTTACCCCACTCTCATGTGCGATGATCTGCTGCGTGCGTAGCGCTAGGGTTGCCGCCTCAACGGTGGGTAAAGCGAGGGCTTCGTCTAACGAATTGGTGTGCAACGAATTTGCGCCACCCAGCACGGCAGCAAGCGCCTGAACGGCTGTTCGAATGACATTATTTCTAGGCTGCTGGGCCGTAAGTGATACACCAGCCGTCTGGGCGTGGAAGCGAAGCTTCCACGAGCGCTCGTCGCGAGCGCCAAACCGGTCCCGCATCACGTGGCTCCAAAGCTTGCGGGCCGCACGATATTTGGCGATCTCCTCGAAAAACTCGTTGTGAGCGTTGAAGAAAAAGGACATTCGAGGTGCAAATTTATCCGGATCAAGACCAGCATCAACTCCATGCTGTACATACTCGATGCCGTTCCGTAACGTGAAGGCAAGTTCTTGAAGTGCCGTCGACCCGGCCTCGCGAATGTGGTAGCCACTCACCGAGATTGTGTTCCACCTCGGCACACGCTCACCGCAAAAAGCAAAGACATCCGTGACGAGTCGCATCGATGGGCCCGGAGGATAAATGTACTCCTTCTGCGCAATGTACTCTTTGAGAATGTCGTTCTGAATTGTGCCGGAAAGTTTCTGCCAGTCCACACCCTGCTGTTCAGCAACCACTAAGTACATTGCCAGGAGCATTGCTGCAGGCGAGTTGATCGTCATCGACGTTGTGATCGCAGACAGTGGAATATTGTCGAATAGACGTTCCATGTCAGCCAACGAAGCAACGCTGACGCCACATTTACCAACTTCACCTAGCGATAACGGATGATCAGGATCTCGCCCCATGAGCGTTGGTAAGTCGAATGCCACGCTTAAACCGGTACCACCGGCTGCGAGTAGTTGTCGGTAACGCTCATTCGTCTCTTCAGGCGTACTAAAGCCGGCAAACTGACGCATCGTCCACATCTTGCCGGCGTAACCATTCTGATGAATTCCACGAGTGTACGGGAATTGACCCGGGTCATTCAGATCGCGGACATAATCGACCGCCTCGATGTGTGACGGGTCATATACCGGTTCGATCGGCACACCAGAAATCGTACGAATGTGCTCCGGACGCTGCACCTTCGAAGCAGATGGAATGCCCTTGGACATCTTGGTTTCAGCGGAACGCACGGTTGCAACGGTTAGCTATTGAACGGAGGCTCATGCGAATTCAGCAAACTCCAGTCGAAAACCACCACACCAAACTCAGCAGCACCAAGGTTTTCGAAGCCAGTCTCGACGCGATGCCGAGGCATCAAGCGTCGTTCAGCCAAGCATAGGCACTAGAGGAGTTTAAATCAACGGCGACCGGGTTACCGATCGTTAGGCCTACGCATAACGACATCCATTAGAGTCAAACCGCCGGTTTTAGAATGACGCCGCTGTGTTTTTGGCCATTCATCTTCACAACAATTGGTGACGAACATCGAACATGGCGAACGTAGTGCAATTCAGTCGTTGACGGTTGGGCCAATAGCCACTTCCAATCGATGAACCCCTCACCCGCCTGCGGATTGACCGTGAAGTAGCCAATCTGGCTTGCCGTAATGTTCTGGAAAAAATGGGAACCCTGCGACGGCGTAATGGCCATGTCCTCGAATCCCGCCTCTACAATGATACGAGCACCAGAAATCTGATCCCATCTCACTGGAATTCCTAGGTGTGGGTTTCTAGAACCCCAACGGCCCAAGCCAAGAAGAATGTAAGGCTTTCCCTCATCCGCAAGGACTGCATTGAGTCGCATGATCTCCTCTGCAACCTCCCTTGTCTTTAATCGGTCGAAGTTTTCCACATTGACCACAACCAGATCACAAACATGCTCAACCAGCCCGTGCCCGAGTACGGCGTCACTCGCGCACACCAAATCTTCGCGGTCGACGTCACCTATTTCCAGTTCGCTAAATTCTCGCGATAAGGCTAGAGGTCGGAGCTGTAGAAACGCAAACTCTCTTGGTTGGTCATCAGAGGGCTGTAAATTACAGGCAAACTCTATCTCCACCGGCCCACCGGTGGCACCTCTGCCGACCTCGAGTAAAGACTGTAGAAGCGGCGCCAATGGAAAAATCTTGTGCTTCAATATCGGAGCAAAACTCACAAGTCGGATGCCCGGCCGAGCAATGTCATCGTAGATCGTGTCGTTCTCCGGTGAGAAGGTTGATCCAACAAACTGGAGGCTCCCATCCCGCTCAGCGACATCCAACTCCATTTGCTGTAGCTCTGTAGATAAACCGTCCGTCTCAGAGTTTTCACGCTGTCCAAGCCGAAGTGCGTAGAACGACCGCTGCGAGTTGCGTAACGTGTCATCAACCGAGGAAAACTGCACGACCTGCTGAGGGTGCGCTGGAGAGAAGCGGAAGCAAGCCTCTCCATCGACCACAGTGGCGCCAAAACCTAACGCAACGGCAGCAATACCGTCCTCCGCGGCGATCGGCGCGATCGGATAGAAATTGTGTGACCGTGCTACGCCGGCGATGTCCGGATAGAAACGATTAGCGTGGTGGACACCCGTCAACTTCTGGATAACCACCGCCATCTTCTCTTCTTCAAGACGATACGGCGACGCATTCAAATACAGTTTCGAACTCTGTCGGAACATCGAGAGATACACTGCCTTCACTGCATCAAGCAGCCGACGAACTCGATCAGGTTCGTCGTTTGGCAACATTACCGTCTCGTAGACGCCCGCGAACGGCTGGTAAGGCGAGTCTTCCAGTAGACTCGATGATCGGACGGCCAGAGGATAGTTCATCAACTGAGCAAGATCGGCCAGCTGCTGCTGAATCGTCGCCGGAAACCCAGCAGATCTAAAGCGCTCGGCTAATGCGTCATCATCGCCGCACTCGATGGCGAAGTCCCGCAACTCATTCGCCTCAAGGAATTGATCGAAGACTTCTGTCGCCAGAATGACAGACGGTGGCACGCCAATGCGGATACCTGGAAATTTCGATTCAAGACGTTCATCAGCAAGGAGTGCATTAGCAAAGGCAAGCCCACGGCCCTTTCCACCGAGTGACCCGGCGCCGATCCGTCCAAAGGTTCGCACCGGATCAAAGTGATCACGAGCAAAATCAGCCACAATGCCACGGTGCCGCTGCTCGTTGTAGTCATGGATTGCTTGGACCAATACGTCCCGCAAACCCTCTACCGTTTCATAATCGGAAAGCTTACGGGGCCGCAAGAAGTGCGCGAGGTCAAATTCGGTACGTGCCTTCAACCACCGTGAAAAATGATTCCTTGCACCGTGAAACGCCACGCTCTCAGCAGGCGCCTCCCGCAATTGCGTTTCAAGTTGGCGAAGATCCTTCGCCACTGACACAATCGAACCATCCGGTCGACGGAAAACAAAATCACCAAAGCCGAAACCTTCCGTCATAAACTCCCGAAGATTGTTTAATAGAAACGGGGACTCCTTTCGCACATAAGAGACATTAGCGGCTTTGGCTCGTGACACATGGTCCGACGAGCCAGAACCAGATTGCAACATAATTGGCACGTCTGGCTGAAACGCACGTACTTGCTCTGCAAAATCAAATCCAGCCTCAGAATCAATCACCCCGCCCTTCGGAAACGCAACATCGGAAATCACCCCGAGCACGTCTGACTGATATCGCTCGAAGAACTCCCAGGCTTCCTCATAGGAGGTAGACAGTAGAATTTTCGGCCGTGCCTGAATACGTATCAACTTGTCTGCCCGATTCATCCCATCAGGAAGCAGATTCTGTGTATGACGGACGAGTTCGGTATAGATAACAGGTAGAAAAGATGAATAATAACGACGGCTATTTTCGATGACGATGATCGCCTGGACACCCATCTCGCCGGTGTCTCGAGAAACGTTCATCCGATCCTCAACATACTTTACGATGGCCAGTAGAATCCGAACATCGCCTTGCCACACGAAGACCTTATTGACCGTTGACAGTGCAGACGCTTGAGCAAAACTGTCCAGGTCTCTCGTGTCGTAAGCCAAGCCGATCACCGACGTCTTCAGGCCTGCTTTTACAATTTCTTCTGCGAGTTCCTCAGCGCTCATATCGCCGACATGTGGCGATGTGATAATTAGGTTGTATCGACTTTCGTCACGGGCCAGAGCTAGAGCCTCGGTACCAGTGGAAACGCGTTGTAAACGCGGGGTGTGATGTAAATCGAGGTCGAGGAACTCAGTGAGCATTACCTCGCTAAGACGACCATCTTCAGCGAGAATAAACGAATCGTAAAGCGTCGAAACGAGAATAATATTATTGACGCGATAGAGTCCGATTTCCTGAAAGCTACGCAGCCGGTTCCCTGAACCGAACGACAGATTGTCCGGCCGTTCATCGGACATAGTAAGAACCGCCTCACGCAATGCCCTGAACAACCAACTTCCATCACTGGCCGTCCAGAGTACGCGCTAAAAAATGTGTCGACTTCGATTCACGCCTATACTAGGCCCTGGTCTAGCATAGCGTCGGCGACCTTCACGAAGCCGGCAGTATTAGCACCCATAACGTAATTACCTGGATCGCCAAAATGTTCCGCGGTTTGATGGCAGGCCTTGTGAACCGCTTTCATAATTTTCTGCAAGCGTGCATCGACTTCTTCGCGGGTCCAACTCGTCCGAAGACTGTTTTGAGTCATTTCAAGCCCTGAGGTCGCCACGCCACCCGCATTGGCCGCCTTTCCTGGCCCGTACAGGATTCCAGCGTCAAGGAACTGTTTTACACCTTCAAGCGTAACCGGCATATTGGCACCTTCAGACACAACAGCGACTCCATTGTGCAGTAGGTTGCCAACATCTGTACCGTTGATTTCATTCTGCGTTGCACATGGGAACGCACAATCGGCTTGGTGATTCCAAAGGGGGTTATGATCAAGCGAAGCATCGACAGGGGTGAAGACGGCGTTGGAATAATTCTCAGCATACTCCCCAATCCGACCACGTCTAACGTTCTTCAACTCTTTCACGAACTTCAATCGTTCCTGGTCAATACCCGATTCGTCATAGATGTAACCACTTGAATCGGACAACGTCACAGGTTTAGCACCAAGCTCCAGCAGTTTTTCGACAGTGTACTGCGCGACGTTACCACTCCCCGAGACCAAGCACACTTTGCCATTAAGTGTTTCACTGCGTGTCGCCAACATCTCCGCAGCGAAGTAAACAGTGCCATAGCCCGTTGCCTCTGGACGGATTAGTGAGCCTCCCCAATTCAACCCCTTACCCGTTAGAACACCCGTGAACTCGTTTCGCAAACGCTTATACTGACCAAATAAAAACCCAATCTCACGACCACCCACACCAATATCACCGGCCGGAACATCCGTGTCAGCACCAATGTGGCGGTGTAACTCGGTCATGAAGCTTTGGCAAAACCTCATAACCTCAGAGTCACTTTTTCCCTTTGGATCGAAGTCTGAACCACCCTTACCACCTCCCATGGGAAGCGTGGTCAAAGAATTCTTAAAGATCTGTTCGAATGCGAGAAACTTGAGAATGCCAAGATTTACCGACGGGTGAAAGCGTAGCCCACCCTTATAGGGACCTATCGCGCTATTCATTTCGACGCGAAAACCGCGATTAACGTGGACCTCACTCCGATCGTCTTGCCAGGGAACTCGAAACATTACAACCCGTTCCGGTTCAAGGATCCGTTCTAGAATCTTGGCACTACGGTAATCGGTTCGCGATGCCAGCACAGGACCGAGCGATTCGACCACTTCACCAACCGCCTGATGGAATTCAGACTCAGCTGGATTCTTGGCTACAACCTCAGACATCACGTCAGCGATATAGCCTGACATTCCTGAATCCGCTCCCACGTCCCTCGTCACCATGAATCATCCTCCTCTTACAAATAGCCCTAATCAGCGACAAACCTTATATAAGCACCCCTCACTGGAGCGACAACCCGTCAATATATCACGGACTTCTGTGTGATAAGGATGCGTAAGCTGAGAGTTTGGGCCAGAAAATAATAAGTTCAAATCCTGCCCCCCATACCCAAAGAAGCTCGCCGCTTAGAATCTGGAATCAGCCAGTTACCCTCATGGCGAGGAGTTGTTTATCCGTTGCGTCTCCAACGGTCGCCGTCAGCTCGATCAGATACTCGCCTGGTGCCAAACTTGAGAGCGGTAGGTCGAGCACGTAAGTTGAGGCAGCCGCCGGTGAGGGCTGAACTGGTAAATCCGCCATTGACTGACCACCGCGATTAAGAAGTTTAGCGGCCACATTCGGCTCGGACGAGCCCCGACTGTAGGCCTCAACACGGACCAACAGACGGTCGGTTCGCCTAAACTCGCGACCAGCTTCGGGTATCGGGTCAGGGTCGGCTCGCAACTGACGCATCTCGAAAGCATTCTGCGCGCGAAACACCATCACTGACCCAAGCGATAGGTCAGTTGCCGTAAAATCCGGCACGACAAGGGTCATGACGTTATCGTCAATCACCTGCTCGCTCACTCCGAGAACTGATATATCGAGACGTAAAGGCCCTGGTTCAGCCTCAAAAACCAACTGTTCAGGCTCAGCCATCCCACCGTCCGTAAGAACCGAGGGACTACTGGGAACCTCACCCTGAAAGAAGACCGTCCCGCCATCTCCACTAGCGGATAACCCGACCTGCACAGGCTCGTCTCGTCGCTGTCCGGGAACCCGAGGTGCTGGCCGCCAGACAAACCTCACCTGTGTAAGCCCATCGTCACCCCTGGTCATACCAATCCACGTCTGCACGAACCGCTGATTCCGCCGGGCGGTCAACAATGCAAGTGCTGTGTCAACTTCCGACGGTGGCTCAGGCGAAGAGCCAGAATCCTCGAGCCGGTTCACATCCTCTGGGGATAGCGCCCAAAATCCAGGGCGCGCGCGCACCTCGACGTCACGCCCAGGCACTCGCACCTCAATCCTATGAAACTCACCGTCAGCTGGCATCTCCCTTGAGTTGTAACCGAGAAGATAATAGGTGCTTGCATCCCTAACCGCGCGCTGAAGACCTTCAGTGGGGTCGTTTTGATTCACGATCGCGTAGCCGTCTGTCGTGTCAGAGATCGATCGCAGGGTGCCAATCATGGCGCCCATCATCTCCCGGTCCGTGGTAAACCCGACCCCTTCATCCATACCAAACTCGAATGATGCAAGGCCCCGAGGATCCAGCGAGTAGATCGAGGTATTCGCTCGGTTTGCAGTATCAAACAGACGCTGTAAATCAGTCTGCAACGTAAGGTCCGCAGTCATCTGCATCGCCTGCTCCCGAGGATTACCACTCCCTACAAAAGGGTTCCGCATTCGGGGATCGGTAAACTGCGTTGCGTTGACGCCTCGTAACTGCGGAGGGAGAATATTGGTGAAACCTTCGCTTACCAAGATCAACGACTTCCGGCCCTCCCGCAGACCTCCGAGGCGAGTAATCAGTGCTCGGAGACCCGTCAATGACACTTCGTTCCTGATCTGCTCGATCGTCGAGGGAGACGCGTGCATATAACTAGCCTCGAACCGGTTTTGTGGTTCGTAGTCATACTTGCGCCCCAGAAAATCTTCAATCGTCGCCACCACAGCTTCGTGATCACGAGTCATCTGCACGGCGTCTAATGGTGTGAGGGGATACATGACACCGATCATGTCAGTCGGCGCCAGTGTACGGATAAACTTGATTATCGGCTCGCGGATTCGCAGGCTCGCGCCCTGACGCACGTGGTAATCATCAAGATAGATGGCAAACAGGCGCACGTCAGACCGTGCCGCTTCACGCTCCTCGTCGAACCTACTACGAATCGGCCGAACAGGTTCATCCGAAATGGTGGCAGGTGTAATCCGAACAAGCTGAAAAGTCTCGACGGTCTGTTGTAAATCATCCTCGTAGACTTCGAAGTCTTCGGCTGTCAGGTCAACGACGGGGTCATCGTTCTTATCGGTAACGATGACGTCGACCCTAACAAAGTTAATTCCGGCACGAAACACCGGCTGCTGAGGTGCGTCCTGCTCAGCCTGTTCCTGCTGTGACGCCGCTTGACCCGGACCACCCAGACAGACCGTAAGCACTAGCACGACTGTCAGCAACAACCACCGTCTCATCGATCACTACCTTCGCGATCGTCCGCACTTAGCCAGATCACCAGCACGCTCCTGAGAAATATGACGACATGATAGCATCTTCGGACTGGCCGGCCGACGCGTGATGCGTAACGGCTCTCGGGTTTCCAACGGAACGAGTCGGACTCCTGCCCATGACACCAAACACTCCACGGGCGCTTACCACGCTTACGGAAGACGAATTACTTCTTCGCGAAAGCGTTCGTGCCTTCGCTGACACCGAAATACGGCCACAAGTGCACGAGATGGATAACCGTCAGACTATTCCGAGGTCTTTGCTTGACGCTCTGTTCGCCTTGGGTGTCATGGGCGTAGAGATTCCTAATGAATTCGGTGGCGGTAACGCGAGCCTTTTTCACTCCGTTCTTGCTGTTGAAGCACTCTCGCGAGTCGATCCGTCGATTGGGGTCCTAGTCGACGTGCAGAACACACTCGTTATCAACGCTGTGCTTCGGTGGGGTGATGACGCGCTCAAATCAAGGTACCTTCCAAGGCTCGCATCGGACACGATTGGAGCTTATGCGCTCTCTGAGGCTTCTTCCGGAAGCGATGCGTTCGCCCTGAAAACCCGCGCCGTCCGACATAACAAGGACTTCGAACTCACCGGTCGGAAGCTCTGGATCACCAATGCTGCCGAGGCCGAACTCTTCATCGTATTTGCCAACGTGAATCCCAGCGCCGGTTACCGTGGCATTACGGCATTCATCGTAGAGCGTCGAACACCCGGGCTCACCGTTGGTAAGAAAGAGGATAAACTCGGGATTAGAGCAAGTAGTACTTGTGAATTGATTCTTGATGGTTGTTGCGTACCTGCCACTCAGGTGCTCGGCGAAGTTGGCAAGGGTTACAAGGTCGCCATCGAAACACTGAACGAGGGCCGTATTGGGATTGGTGCACAAATGATCGGATTGTCCGACGGAGCGCTTGGACATGCGATCGCCTACACGAAGGAACGAAAACAGTTTGGACAACCTATAGCGGACTTCCAAGGCGTCCAGTTCCAGCTGGCTAGAGCTGCAACCGATCTTGAAGTAGCGCGCCTTGCTGTATATAACGCAGCCCGACTACGCGATGCCGGCAAACCATTTCGGACAGAAGCCGCAATCTGTAAGCTATTTTCATCGGAGGTCGCAGAACGAGTCACGTCTCTCGCCGTGCAACTCTACGGCGGCTACGGCTATGTGAGGGACTACCCGGTCGAAAAACTTTACCGCGACGCCAAGATCGGTCAGATCTACGAAGGAACATCAAATCTACAGCTACAGACAATTGCAAAGCAAATTCTTGAAAAATGATATTGCGATTTATTCCCTGAGCCTTCTTTGAAGGAGTCGGGCGCCAGCATGTGTTGCCCTAAACACAGACAATGTGGGGATAAGCTAGCTAAGATTCACTTGTAAGTTTTGCGAAGACTGGCTTGAGTCTTTTAAGTGTTTCCTCAAGTGACTCGGGTAGAACACGCGATTCCCCCACCGAAGTCATAAAATTCGTATCACCTTCCCACCGTGGCACAACGTGCAGGTGAATGTGGTCAGCGATCCCCGCGCCTCCAGCCTGCCCCATGTTAATCCCAACATTCATGCCTTGGGGCTGGTACGCCTCAACGAGTACCAACTCGGAGAGACAAGTCAATTCCATGAGTTCAGCGCGTTCTTCAAGTGATGTTTCGGCTAGACTCGCTACGTGCCGTGACGGCACGATCATCAAATGACCGTTGTTGTAGGGGTATAGATTGAGAGTGACGTAACAGGTGTTACCACGAAACACAACGAGCGACGACTCATCCCCATCGGTGAGGGCCTCACAGAACACACAGCCTTGAGGACGCTCGGCGCCCGACACGTAAGCTAATCTCCAGGGAGACCAAAGCCGATCCACGGAAAAACAAGACAATGTCGACGCCGCAGGGGCCAGCGTCGGGGTTAATATCGAGACGACGTCGAATCCACCTCAGATACCGACGGTGCACTCTGTGGAACAGAATCTACGGACTGGTTAATAAGTTCCTTCAGCTCCTTGCCGGGCTTAAAGTAAGGCACTTTCTTCGGCGGCACATCGACTTTATCACCGGTCTTAGGATTACGCCCCTTCCGTGGTTCGCGTTGGCGGAGCCTAAAACTACCGAACCCACGTAACTCAATTTTCTCGGCGCGATGCAACGCGGTAATGATGCTCTCAAAAACCGTGTCGACGATAACTTCAGAATGCTTTTTCGTGAGATCAGACGCCTGAGAGACCTCTTCGACAAGCTCCGCCTTGGTCATATTGCCCCCCACTCACCGTACGGTAGCCGCACGTCGCTCGCGGTGGCGATTGACATTCTCACTGGCTCCGTTTCATGTGATCACCAAGAGTCACCTCCGGTGAACCACTAGAAGTACTGTAGTCTTCCCAATCGTGCTCTTCACCGGACTTCAGCGCACGAATACTCAAACCAATTTTCCGATCGGTTGGACTCAACTTAATGATTCTCATCGCATAGGACTGACCTACCTGAAGCTCAACCTTATCCTCACCGTGGGTATCATCGAATTCCGACACATGGATGAGTCCTTCGATACCATCAACGAGCTTCACAAATGCACCAAAGTTCGTCATTCGCACTATCTCACCATCGACCACCTCACCGGCTTTATGATTCGCAAAAAACTCGTCCCAGGCATCAGTGGATAATTGCTTAAGGCCTAGTGATAAACGCTGGTTCTCAGCATCTACATTCAGCACCACGACCTCAACCTCATCACCTTTCTTCAACGCCTCGGATGGATGTTTTAAATGCTTATCCCAAGACATGTCAGAGATATGGATGAGTCCATCAATGCCCTCCTCGACCTCAACGAACGCTCCAAACTCGGTGAGGTTACGAACCGCGCCAGTAATTTTCCCACCCACTGGATATTTCTCAACGAGCTCAAGCCAGGGATTTGCGCCTGCCTGCTTTAACCCTAAAGAAATTCGACGCGCTTGCGAATCGACGCCAAGCACCATCGTTTCCACAGAGTCACCAACGCTAAGTATCTTCGACGGATGCTTTATGCGCTTACTCCAGGATATCTCAGAGACATGAATCAATCCCTCAATTCCAGGTTCCAGTTCCACAAACGCACCGTAGTCAGTGAGGCTAACGACTTTACCACTGACTCGGTTACCTGCCGGATACTGGTCGCCCACAGATGTCCAAGGATCTGGAGCCAATTGCTTGTAACCCAAAGACACCCGCTCAGTCTCCAGATCAAACTTAAGCACGATCACATCAGCTTCGTCGCCAACCTTGAACAGCTCTGACGGATGCGACACGCGGCCCCACGACATGTCTGTGATGTGGAGAAGGCCGTCGATGCCCCCTAGATCGATAAACGCCCCGTAATCTGTAATATTCTTGACAACGCCGTGCAGTACCTTGCCTTCGGAAAGCTTGGTCAGTGTTTCGGTCTTCTTTTCCGCGTTCTCTTCTTCAAGGAGCGCTTTCCGTGACAGCACGATGTTACCGCGCTTCTTATTAACCTTGATCACACGCATGCGAAGCTCTTGACCTCGTAAAGAATCAAGGTTCCTTACCGGACGCACGTCTATCTGCGAACCTGGAAGAAAAGCACGAACGCCGATATCCACAGCAAGACCACCCTTGATCCGCTCGATGACGCGACCGATTACGACCTTGCGCTCGGCATAGGCCGTTTCGACCTCGTCCCAGATTTTCATCTTCTCGGCATTTTCACGCGAGAGGACTACATGGCCATTACGGTCTTCGGTGCGTTCGAGCAGCACATCGACCAAGTCGCCAGCTTGGACCGTCACTTCACCATTTTCGTTACGGAATTCGTCGACAGAGATCATCCCTTCAGACTTGTAGCCAACATCGACGACTACTTCCGAATCAGATACTTTGAGAACAGTACCTTTGACAACTTCACCTTCAGCGATATTCCGAAAACTGCTATCGTAAAGTTCAACTAAACGAGCATATTCCTGAGGGTCCATCGCCGGTTCATCTGTCTGAACGGTATCCCCACCGGAGTCCAAGGCCGCCTTACTGTCATCTCCTGACTTGGGTTCTATCTTGACTGTCTCATCCGCAATCGCCATCTATATTCCGATCCTCCTAACATGAGAATATCCCGGCGGCCACCTTACACATTACGCGACACCACACGCTCAGCGAGGGTCACCAACTTCGGCATAAGATACAGACTGTACGATACTTAGCGCTCGTCAGTCAAGCAGCCAGCACGTTCAAAACAAAGGTTAGTGGAAGAAAATTCAGGGCACAACTCAACGAAAAAACGATGGCCAATTCCGGTGAGCTAGCGTTCGTCCTTGGACACCGAGGCGCCTAGTTTGAAACGGACCAGTGACAAAACTCGCTTCACTACATCATCAATTGGTATACCCGTGGTGTCGATACGTTCTGCATCCAATGCGAGTTTCAGCGGTGAAACTTCACGTGTTCGATCAGAGGCATCTCGTGCTTCAAGTGCACTCGCTACGCCAACTAGGTCAGCATTTCGACTACTGGTGTGTGCACAATCAGCTGCTCGACGGCGGGCTCTTTCTGAAGGCGTAGCATCTAGATAAATCTTGACCGCGGCCTCAGGAAAGACGACAGTTCCAATGTCTCGCCCTTCCATCACAAGCTTCCCAGGCTCGCCAATGGCGCGCTGCCGTCCAACAAGCACCTGCCGAACAGCCAGAATTCGAGCCACTAATGCCGCTGCGACGTCGGTTTCCGGTGTTCGGATCAACTCAGTCACGTCATGCCCGCTGACGACCATACGGTCACCATCCAGGTCAAACTCGGCCGATCGAGCCACGGTTTCAACGGCTGACTCGTCAGCTAAATCAATACCATTGTAGGTTGCCAGCCAAGCAACCGCTCGGTACATCGCACCAGTATCGACATGTCGGTAGCCAAGTTCGTGCGCGAGCGCGCGCGCTACCGTTCCCTTTCCAGCACCCGATGGCCCGTCAATCGCAATAATAGTTTCGTTTTTCGGCATTGACGTCTATCACGAGAGATGTTTCGTTTCGTTCTCCGATGCACGGTGCAACGCTTTGATTTCTCGATGAGTAAGTTCTCGGTACTGACCAACCTTAAGCCGTCGATCACGCAACGGACCAATCTGGACTCGCCGCAGCCGGACAACCGGGTGGCCGATAGCCTCACACATCTTCCGCACCTGCCGGTGGCGGCCTTCGTGAACCGAGATCGCAACTAACGCTTCACCGCCTTTGGCGTTCCGCCATCGTCGTATTACTCGAACTACAGCCGGTACCGAAAATCGACCGTTAATCCGTACACCACGGCGTAGCCTCGCTAACTTAGCGACCGTCGGCACACCCCGTACGCGAACTTCATAAACCCGTTCAACACCATACCGAGGATGCATCAACCGAGCGGCGAGTTCACCGTCGTTCGTCAGTAGAAGTAACCCTTCCGACTCGTAGTCAAGCCGGCCGACCGGATAGACATAAACCCGCACTCGTGTGATCAGGTCTAACACTGTGCGGCGCCCCTGCGGGTCCGAGCGGGTGGTGACGTAACCCCTCGGTTTATGCAATAGGAAATATCGTCGCCGGACCGCCATCGAAACTCGCTGTCCGTCCACACGGATTTCGTCGACCACGGAATCGGCTCTTGTCCCCAGGGTCGTTACAACCTTCCCATTGACACTCACACGGCCGGCCTTTATGAGTCGTTCCGCAGCTCTCCGGGAAGAGATGCCAGCAGTCGACAGTAATTTCTGAAGACGGGTCGCTTGAGGCATCGGAGCCGGTCAGTGCACCTGCTCCTCTTCGACACTACCGGCCTCAGACTCAACCGAGCTCGTGTCGCTTGGCACCGCTATGCCCTGTTCAGGGTCGGTCGGCGCAGAAAGTTCGTGCGGTAAGTTAAGACCAAGGGCCTCAGCCATATCCTCGACCTTTGGCAAATCATCGAGACCGCTAAGGCCAAAACGATTGAGAAATTCTTGAGTTGTCGCATACAAGAACGGTCGACCGATCACCCGTTTACGTCCAACGACCTTCACCAAGCGCCGATCGACCAATGTGCCAATCACTCCGGCCGTGTTCACGCCACGAATCTCTGATATCTCTGGTGCTGTCACCGGCTGCTTATAAGCAATGACTGCGAGTGTTTCGAGCGCTTGCACAGAGAGACGCTGCGTACTACGCTCGTGAAATAGGCGTCGAATCCATTCGTGAAATTCAGGTCGCGTTACGATCTGGAACCCTCCGGCCACCTCGACAAGGTGCAGACCACCGGACTGCTCGTACTGTTCACGAACCGCTTCCAATGCTGCTTCCACGTCTTCTTGTGGTTCACTATCGAGCAGTTTGTAGAGTGTCTTCCGCGTCAGTGGCTCTGGCGATGCAAAGACCAGTGCCTCCACAAGGGCCTTTAGATCGTCAGCCAAACTCTTCCCCTTCGCTGCGTCATGTCTTCGGATCGTCCGTAGGTGATGATGCGTCTAAGGATTGCGACCGTCTGTATACACGAATTGGTCCAAATGCGCCGCTCTGAAACACCCTGACGAGCTTTAGTCTAATCATCTCAAGTAGTGCGAGAAACGTCGTAATTAGCCCCAACCGAGACGTCACATCACCGAACAGTTCTTCGAACCCGCATGCTTCTGCCTCCGATAGAATCGCCATCAATTGTTCTATACGGGTCTCAATCGAGATGTACTCAACTGGCAGCGACAGCGCTGGACGGTCCTTCGCACGATGGACCACGGACTGAAACGCTGTCAGTAAACTAAATAGGTCAACCTCAAGTTCTGGTTCGTATGAGTCTCCGGCAATGTTGGCGACCCGTTCGTCGGGCCTGCCCCACTGCGCACCACGCACCGTCTGACGCTCGTGAAGCATTCCAGCAGCAGCCTTAAATTTTTCATGTTCAAGCAATCGACGCATGAGGGCTTCGCGTGGATCCTCCTCGGGCTCGTTTTCCCCTGGGTCTGGCCGGGGCAACAACATCTTCGACTTAATATGGATGAGCGTCGCAGCCATTAGAAGAAACTCGCCCGCTGTGTCGAGATCTAGTTCCCGCATAATCGCTAGATAGTCAAGATATTGATCTGTAATAGGCACAATAGGAATATCCTGAATGTTGAGTTCGTTCTTCCGAATCAAAAAAAGCAGGAGATCGAGCGGCCCCTCAAAGTTGTCGAGCTTAACGGGGTAGGCTTCGACGATCGATTCGAAATCGGTCGGATATCCCATAGCCTCAGCCACAACACTTCAACATTTCACAAATACTTCAGCCTTACCGCCTCACGGACCTTAGCCATCGTCAACTTCGCCTCGCCGCGAGCCCGACTCGACCCATCCAATAGGATCTCACGAATCCGCTCAGGTTTGGCGGTCAGTTCTAATCGTCGCTCTCGGATCGGATCAAGCACGGCGTTCAAGGCCCGTGCCAACGTTTCCTTGACCTCAACATCCCCAACTTTGCCTGCACGGTAGCGGGTCTTAAGGTCCTCCACCTCCGCTATGTCACGGTTAAAAGCATCGTGGTACATAAAGACGGGGTTGCCTTCAACTGTGCCCGGGATATCAGCACGCACCCTTTTGGGATCTGTATACATCCGTTTCACTTTCTTACGCACCGTTTCTGCATCATCAGAAAGATTAATCGCGTTGTCGTAACTCTTGCTCATCTTCCGATTATCGAGCCCTGGCAGCCTCGGGAAGTGTGTCAACAATGGTTGTGGCTCTACAAAAACCTCGCCGTAAAAGCTGTGAAAGCGGCGGACGACTTCACGGGTTAGTTCGAGGTGCGGCACCTGGTCCTCGCCAACCGGCACGTAGTGCGCCTGATACATGATGATGTCAGCACCCTGCAGTAACGGATATCCGAGGAACCCGAGCGTGGATAGGTCCTTCTCAGTGAGTTCTTCGATCTGCTCCTTGTAGGTTGGCACCCGCTCCAACCACGGCGTCGGCACGATCATTGACAGCAACAGATATAGCTCTGCATGCTCCGGTACCAGTGACTGAACGAAGAATGTGCTGCGCTCGGGATCGAGTCCGGCGGCGATCCAATCCGTCACGTTGTCAAGCGCGTAGTCAGTTAACCCTTCGGTGTTGCCATACTCACTGGTGAGCGCGTGCCAGTCGGCCACAAAGTAGAAACACTCGTACTTGGCTTGCAGCTCAGCCCAATTGCCGAGCGCACCGGCCAAGTGACCAAGATGCATCTTGCCCGTCGGACGCATACCGGAGAGAACGCGTTTTGTCACGGTCGCAGTAGCCATGTGAGAAACGAATAGGGTGGGCCGATGATCGTCATAAGGTTGTCGGTCAGGATGAGCGCATACAAAATCAGGAAACCATAGGGACGCAAGAGGCGGTCGAACGAGTTAGACAAGGTCGCCGGCAATAACCCGCCCAGGACATTGCCTCCATCGAGTGGCGGCACTGGAATCATATTGAAGACCGCTAACAGCAGGTTAACCTGGAACGCCAAGTGCGCGATCCAGTGGAGAATCGGTTCAGGCCCACCGTCGCCGATATTAAGCCAACCGGCTTCCAGAACACCCAGCGCCCAAGCCGCCAACACGGCCAGAGCGATGTTGCTCGCCGGACCCGCCGCCGCCACCAGCACAAAGTCGCGCCGGCCGCGACCGAGCCCGGCGATGTTCACCGGCACAGGCTTCGCCCAGCCAAGAATCGGGACGCCAGTGGAAAACGCGACCAGGGGCAGAACGACCGTGCCGACTGGATCAATGTGGACCAGTGGGTTAAGCGAGACCCGGCCGAGCAATCGCGCTGTCGGATCGCCGAGCCGGTCGGCGGTCCACGCATGAGCCGTTTCATGCACGGTCAACGAAAGCAACAAAACCAGAAAAACAGCGAGGAGGTCAATGACGTTGAAATCGAGCAACGTCCAAGGATAAGGCCTGTGGCCGGACAGAGCAACCAATCACTGATTGGTGACGCTATCGCGACATAGCAAAATAGGCTAAGACAGAATCAGCGGTGTGCGCACCAACAGCGGCGGTCAATTCTTCGCGTGTGGCCCGCCGAACCCCTGCTAGGCTCCCGAATCGATTCAATAGCCTGCGGCGACGATGTGGTCCAACCCCGGGCACCTCATCGAGTTCCGATCTAAGAATCCGCTTACTGCGTGCCTTTCGATGAAAAGTCACCGCAAAGCGGTGCGCCTCGTCTCGGATCCGCTGAAGCATATGGAGGGCAACGCTCGATGACGGTAGAGCGATCGGGTCAGACCGGTCACGCATCACAACTAGCTCTTCTCGCTTGGCGATACCGATTGCCACAAGATTACCAAGGCCAAGTTCCTGAAACGCCCCATAAGCAGCAGAGAGCTGTCCCTTCCCTCCGTCAACGATTACGAGGTCCGGAAACGGCCCACCCTCTTCGAGCAAGCGCCGATAACGCCGAAGGATAACTTCGTGCATCGCTGCGAAATCATCGGGGTTCCCAGTACCACCGTTCTGACGAACAAGATATTTCCGGTACTCCCGGCGCACCATCCTTCCATCCTCACTAACAGCCATCGCCCCGACAGTCTCACTGCCCTGAATTGTCGAAATGTCGAAACATTCGATGCGACGGGGTGCTGTTGCGAGACCAAGTGCTTCCCTGAGCTCTTCAACTGCTGCACCATGGACGGCCGCATCACTACTGAACCGCGTTTCGTAAGCTAACGTGGCGTTTCGAGCGGCGAGTTCTAATAGCCTACGCTTGTCGCCCTGTTTCGGCACCACCAAGCGCACCCGGCGGCCACCCTGCGACGAAAGCCATCCTTCAAGAGCAACAGGCTCATCCAGAACCATCGGCACGTGGACTTCAGGCGGCGGTGGGCGTTCCTCGTAGAACTGCTGCACACCAGCCTGAAGAACCGCAGCATCACCGTCTGTATCCAGCGACGTAGTCTCAGCAACCAACTCAATGCGTTCAATCACACGACCACGCCGCATCTGAAATACCTGAATGACAGCACCCTCAGGCCCCACATGAGCGCCGAAAACATCACGATCACCAAGTTTAGTAGTCGACATCTTCTGTTGGCGGGCACGAAGAGTCTCGACCGTTCGGATAGCGTCTCGCCACTGCGCCGCTTCTTCAAATCTCTCCGCTTCAGCAGCAGCATGCATCCGCACCTTGAGCTGCTGGTTCAACTCAGCGTTACGCCCGCCCAAAAAGAACTTGGTGTCTTCCACGGCCTGCGCATAGCGTTCAGGAGAGCAAAGTTCAGATACACAGGGCGCGATGCACCGTTTGATGTCGTACTCGAGGCAAGGTCGCCCCCGCCGACCAGTAATAACTTCGTTGCACGACCTGATCCCAAAAAGACGATGCGTAAGTGACATGGTCTTACGAGCTAACCGAGTCGGCAAGAAAGGGCCCGCGTAGAATGCACCGTCGCGCTCGACACGACGGGCCACAAGCACTCGCGGACATGCTTCATTCGTTGTCAGTTGGAGATAGCTGTAATTCTTGTCGTCTCGTAATAACACGTTGTACTTGGGTGACCGCTGCTTAATTAGATGATTTTCGAGCGCCAAGGCCTCAACAACAGAATCAGTGACAATAACCTCGAGCCCGGCGATTTCTTCAAGCAAGGCATCTAACCTCGGACTTG
Source organism: Vicinamibacterales bacterium (assembly GCA_036012125.1). Lineage (NCBI taxonomy): Bacteria > Pseudomonadati > Acidobacteriota > Vicinamibacteria > Vicinamibacterales > Vicinamibacterales bacterium. The sequence goes on from DASCOS010000025.1 coordinate 136,801, forward strand.
TTCCGTACGCTGTCGTATAACTACGGACTCGATCGCGAAGCGTACGCGCCTTACCAATGTAAATTGTGTCACCAGCACGATTGGTATACAGATAGACTCCAGGGTGCTTCGGTAAACAATTGATCTGGTGCTTGAGATTCCCGATAGGCATGGGCTAAACTGCCATCACGGCTGGAGTCGTCTCGTTCGGCTGGCGCTTACGTTACCAATGGAGCAAGTTGCAGACCAGCGCATTGTAATTACGCAATCCCACGATTCTACCTTCGATTCTTCCGGGTTTTGATGACATTTACTGGCGCGATCGGCGCACTCTGCATGTTTCCGCTAAGCGCACTTATCTCGGTAAGTGTCGCGCTGCGTGTGCACCCGAACGTACTCACTATCGTGGGTGTTCTAATCAATATTCTTGCAGCTTGGGCGCTAGCACTTGGTCGGTTCACGCTGGCCGGTACAATCATGGTCGTAGCGAATCTTTTTGACTTTATCGACGGCAAGGTTGCCGAACAGTTGAAGTTGGTATCAGCATTCGGCGGCTTTTGGGATTCAGTGATGGACCGCTTTTCTGATATCTCACTTTTTATTGGCCTCATCTATCTCTACGCGCAACTCGGCCGAACTGACTACGTTATGATCACCGCTCTCACGATGATGTTCTCGGTACTCACAAGCTATACACGCGCTCGTGCTGAATCGCTCATCGTAAAGTGCAAGGTCGGTTTCATGGAGCGCCCTGAGCGCATCATGTTGTTTATGATTGGCGCGTTTACCAATCGGATGGCGGCGGTCCTCTGGGTGATCGCCGTGCTCTCGATCCTCACCGTCGCCGACCGAATAATCTACACGTGGCGAGAATTGAACCACGGCCAGGTTGGAACTCTGACATGAAAATGAGTCGTGCACTCACCTGGCCGTCGGTCATCCTGTGGAACGCTTTGTTCTGGACCTACGACCGCGCCACTTGGCAGTACGACCTTATGGTCATCGCCATCCTCGCATTCGTCTGGCTCACGCCACCAACATGGTTGGGCGACCCAACCGCGAGTGGTGAAGGCCTCGTTGGCTGGGTGCTAACCCTGATCAACTAGTGCAATCCAAGTAACCGACCCACTGGGTCCTAGACATCATCACGCTCATCGTGACCACCCAAGTCGAGACTCCTACCACTAAAGTTTAGGTCGTGCGAGCTAATCTTGTCGTGAAGCAAACGCCGGGCTTCACTATAGTACTCCTGCGGCACAATTAGCGACCGCGCTAGACAGCGGATCCGATCAACCACTACTAGAGTGACTCGATCGCCTTCACGCCAAGTTAACCCGCCGATTCTTGAATAAGGCACAAACCCACTGTCTATCCAGATTCCATCTTGGTAGAACCCGCGCGCAATCCGGAGACTGAGCGGAATCGCGTAAGCATAGTAAAGAAACATCATTCCTTCGCCGAATACCTGCAGTGGGGACCGTCCTTGAACGACAAGTTTGAAAGCAACAAGGAGGCCGAGCACAACACCGATCGACATGAGAAGACCATAGAACGGTGGAGGTGAACCTTTCCAGGTCAGGAGAGCCGTCGGCCGCAGCCGCCTGGCTCTGATAAACGACCAAGCAACCCGAACATTAGCGACAAGAAACCCTGCCCCCAAGAACAGAAGCAGCGTCGAAAGCAGCTCAGGAAGAGACATCGAGCTAGTTCAGGAATTGGTACCTAACGCCTAAACTCGTGATTGATAGTCGCCTGTTTCCGTGTTCACACGAATGGTATCGCCTATGTTGATAAAAGCTGGCACCTGAACAACCAACCCCGTCTCAAGCTTAGCCGGCTTAATTTGTGCACTAGCCGTCGCCCCCTTAATGGAGGGCGGGGTATCCTCAACTTTTAACTCCACAGTCTGCGGCAAATCGATGCCCACTGGTTCTTCACCATAGAACTGTACTCGGATTAGACCGTTTGGAATTAAGTAGCGAGTTGTATTTCCGAGGACATCGCCAGACATGTGCGTTTGCTCAAAGGTTTCCGTATCCATGAAGTGATAACCGCCACCGTCCTCGTAAAGATACTGCATCTCGCGATCATCGAGTACAGCACGCTCGACAGTGTCCTCAGAGCGAAACTTGTGATCCGCTGAGGCTCCGGAACGAATGTTCAGCATTCTGGCCTGAACGAACCCTCGTCCTTTTCCTGGAGTTAAATGGGTAAGCTCAAGAAGACGCAACAGGTCATTCCCCAACTTAATCAGCATCCCCTTTCGGAGCCGCGTAGCTTGAATTGAACTCACCGAACCGCCCCCTACGGTGTACCGAGCACCCATTGAAACAGAGCAACTGATCGTAGCATAAGGCCGTTAAGGCCTCTTACATGGGCCTAGCGACCAGATTGTCGTATGCTGGAAGGGAGAGAGTCCCAGTATCTTGTGGGTGGCACCACCCCAAACCGTCGAGGAGCATTTATGAAACACACTCTGCTTGCTTGCCTACTCTTTGTGTCTGGCGTTGTCGCAGGCCTAGTGCTCTCCGGTCAGCTTCAGGTCACCGAAGAATCCTCGGCTCGTCCAGCGCCGGAAGTAGTGCAATCTAGGGCTACAGCAGTCCCTACCGTGACCTTGCCAGATTTCAGCGACGTCGCAGCAGCCCGGGTACCTAGTGTAATCAACATTTCGTCACAAACCGTTGAGCGGCAGTCGACGTCGCCATTTTTCAACGACCCCTTCTTTAACTATTTTTTTGGTAACGAGCCAAACCTGTTCGGTCAGCAGCAACGCACGAGCCTCGGTTCGGGGGTCATCGTATCAACGGATGGTTATATCCTCACAAACAACCATGTAGTAGGAAGTGCCGATGCCGAAGTCACAGTGACTCTGCCTGATAATCGGGAATTACCAGCAATCGTCGTCGGCGTGGACCAGTGGACCGACATCGCCCTACTGAAAATCGAAGCCGACGGGCTTCCGGTTCCACCCTGGGGTGACTCGTCTACGATCCGCGTAGCAGAATGGGTACTCGCCATCGGTAATCCATTTCAACTAGACCAGACCGTTACCCTTGGAATCATCAGCGCCGTCCGGCGCGCAAATCTAGGCATCACGACTTACGAAGACTTCATTCAGACAGATGCCGCCATCAATGAAGGGAACTCTGGCGGCGCCTTGATCAACGGACGCGGTGAACTCATCGGGATTAATACAGCAATCTTCACACAAAGCGGAGGCGACCAAGGGGTGGGCTTCGCGGTGCCGAGCAACTTAGCCCGGCGTGTCATGGACGATCTCGTTACGTACGGAGAGGTACAAAGGGGTTCCATCGGCTACATTGAGCTTGCACCACTGACTAATCGGCAAGCCGAACAACTCGGCATGCCTGATGACCGCGGCGCACTGGTCTCGCGCATGCGGCGTGACACTCCCGCTTACGATGCCGGTATCCGCCCCGGTGACGTTATAGTCGCTTTCAATGACGAACCGGTAGACGACGCATCTCACCTACTGCGGTTGCTTGCGGACGCACCAATCGGTGAAGCCGTCGTGCTAACGGGTTCTCGGGAAGGACGGGAAGTCATTTTCGATGTGGAAATCGGTCGGGCAGGAAGCCGCCGCTAGGTCGCGTAAGCGTTCGAACGACCACTGCCCAGCACATCGCGAAGATGCCGGCCAGTGTAAGACTCTTGGACCTGGGCAACCTGCTCCGGTGTACCTGCAGCCACAAGTCGTCCGCCCTCGTGTCCACCTTCGGGTCCTAGGTCAATAACCCAGTCAGCCGTTTTAACAACGTCAAGGTTGTGTTCAATGACTAATAGTGTATGCCCGACATCCAATAGCTTCTTGAAGGCCCCGAGTAATTTGGCAATGTCGTCAAAGTGCAACCCAGTCGTAGGCTCGTCCAGTATGTAGAGCGTCCGATCACTACCCTGCCCTGTAAGATGCGAGGCGATTTTAATTCGTTGGGCCTCACCTCCCGACAAGGTCGTCGCCGGTTGCCCGAGACGAAGATAACTTAGACCAATTTCGTCCAGGACGCGGAGTCGGCGCAGTACCTTCGGAGAATTATTAAAAAAAGATAAAGCCTCGTGAACTGTCATATCCAGCACCTGATCGACTCGACGCCCACGATAAGTCACATCAAGCACCTCCGGCTTGAATCGCGCACCTTCGCATTCGTCGCAAGGAACAAAGACATCGGCCAGAAATTGCATCTCAACACGGATGACCCCTCCCCCCTCGCACACATCACAACGCCCGCCAGGTACATTAAAAGAAAAATGACTAGCGGTCAGACCCCTCACCTTGGCCTCCTTCGTTGATGCGAACAACTGCCGGATCGGATCGAATGCCTTGAGGTAGGTCACCGGATTGGACCGTGGGGATCGACCAATCGGCGCTTGATCCACAAGCGAAACATTACTGATCAGCTCTATGCCCTCAACTCGTTCATGCGCCCCCACCTTCTTGTCCCACCCGCCCTTTGCCTGCTTCACCGCCGCGTAGAGAACATCGTGGACAAGGGTCGATTTACCCGAACCACTGACGCCGGTTACACATGTCAGTGCGTTCAGCGGAATGTTGATATCGCGCAACTGTAGGTTGTGTTCGGTCGCGCCGATAACTCGAATTTGCTGTCCCGTTAGCTTTCGTCGCTTCGTGGGCAACGGAATGACTAAATCATCACGAAGATACTTCGCTGTTAACGATCGTGGCTCTTTGAGAAGTGGCCCGTATTCACCCGCGTAGACGACCCGTCCTCCCTGTTCACCAGCCCCCAGTCCAAGATCAACAATATAGTCAGCAGTCCGCATCATCTCAGCATCGTGCTCGACCACAACAACGGTATTTCCTTGGTCGCGAAGTTGCTGGAGGATGCCAATCAACCGCTGATTGTCCCGAGGGTGAAGCCCAATCGACGGTTCGTCGAGCACGTATAACGTGCCAACAAGCGCTGAGCCTAACGAAGTCGCTAAATTGATACGCTGGGTCTCACCTCCAGAAAGTGTGGACGAAACTCGATCCAGGGTCAGGTAGTCCAAACCAACATCACGTAGAAAAGTCAGCCGTTTTCGAATCTCAGCAAGAATCTTCTCAGCGATCCGCGCTTCGCGAACGTCAAGTTGAAGTGCCTCAAAAAATTCCGCTGCGGCCTGAACGGTCAATGCACACACTGTATCGATCGTCCGACCACCAACGTAAACGTCGCGCGCTTCCTGGCGTAGGCGGGCACCCTGACAATCGGGACAGGTGAGATAACTCCGGTAGCGACTCAGAAAGACGCGAATATTTACCTTGTATTTCTTCCGCTCGAGCCAGCGAAAAAAGCCACGGACCCCCACGTACTCCCCATCGCCATCAACAACGAACGTCCGTTCATCGTTACTTAGTTCCTCCCACGGTACGTCAAGACGGATTCGTTTCGTGCGCGCTGCCCGTTTTAGGTCAGCCAGTCTTGACCGATAATGCGGCTTGGTCCATGGCTCGATGGCACCCTGCTCAATTGACAGTTCTGGCTTAGGAATGACTAGTCCTAAATCAAGTTCGATCACATTGCCAAACCCGTTGCAGGTAGGACACGCCCCAAAAGGATTGTTAAATGAAAACAGCCGTGGTTGTGGGAGTTCATACGGGATGGCGCAGGTGCGGCATTCAAAGCGTTCACTGAAAACAGGCCGGGAGATTTCGTTGCCCTCCTCAGAAAGCTGAATTGCGAATGCGCTACCCCCGCCTTCCAGATAGGCAACCTCAATCGAATCTGTTAACCGCGCCAGAAGACCTGGTGCTACCTTGACCCGGTCAACCAACACATCCAGACAGGAACGATCGACGAGCGACTCGTAGTCAACATCATCAAACCCCACGACCTGGCCATCAACGTAAAGTCGGCCAAAACCCCGTCGTCGCAGCGCTTCGATCGTCGCCGGCACCGCCCCGACCAACTCACCATGCTCATTTGAGGGCCCCTCTGAAACATCGCCTCCCCCGTTACCTTCACCACCGTTCACAACGACCGCATCAAGCCCGTAGACCACCGGCATTTCGAAACCAAGCAGTAAACGCGTACCTTCTGGAAGTCCACTGAGTTGCTTAGCCACAAGCTCGGCCGTTTCGCGAATTACGTTACGGCGACATTGCCGGCAGATGGTCAAGCCTACTCGCGCCCACAGAAGGCGGAGATAGTCTTGAATTTCGGTAGTGGTACCCACCGTTGACCGAGGGTTCCGGACGCTATTTTTCTGGCGAATGGCGATTGCTGGGGCGATGCCGTCAATCCGATCGACATCGGGCTTTTCCATCCGCTCAAGGAACTGACGGGCATAGGCTGACAGTGACTCAACATAGCGTCGCTGCCCCTCAGCGTAGAGCGTGTCAAACGCAAGCGACGATTTACCCGAACCACTCACGCCCGTAACAACAATAAGCTGGTTGGCAGGGAGCGTTAGGTCAATACCCTTCAGGTTATGCGTACGTGCGCCGCTGATGACAATCTGACCGTCCTGGTCTGTAGCGGGCTCGGACATCTCTGGGGGCACGGTGCTCAATTTCTCTAAGTATCGAACAGGCCATCCTAGACCAGCCCAGAGAGAACTGCAACCGAACAACACCCGCACAGACTGTCAGGAATTAAACGCCGCCTTTAAGAAACCCAGATGGGGAAAAATGAAACGCACTAACGTACGCCTGTACCATCGAGGCGGTTTCTCATCATCTAGTAATTCATCCAGCAGCGTGCGCTCAAGAGACCGCTGGATGTGTGCTACCATCCCTGGTCGTACCGATCGCTGTACGCCACACAAAGACACGGTTCTCCTGGGCCGGCGTAGCTCAGTTGGTAGAGCAGCTGATTCGTAATCAGCAGGTCAGCGGTTCGAGTCCGCTCGCCGGCTCCAGTTTCTCTCTATAAACACAGACTGTTTCTTGATCTAGCGTTGACGGCGACCCGCCGGCTTCGCCAATTGATGTCACATCTTGCAGAAATCCCATCGTGGCCGAGGACATTCGGTCGGCGGTGCGAAGGACTAGAGTCTCCAATTCACCGGTGGGAAATGCCGAAGCGGTATTGCACCACTAAAAGCCCCCGCTCAGACGCCAGGCAACATTCCGAACGAGGTTGTGTCGCAGGATTCCATCCCCTTTACCACGCGCTACCCAAATCCAATGGAAAGTCTTGGCGTAGTGCTGCGCATCCCAGTTCAGCGCCCGAGTGTCATCCAGTCGAACGCCCCTACCAATCTTGCACCTTGCTCCACAACTCCAGGAAAGCCACCCGGAAACTTCGGTTGCCCCGTCCAGCAAGCTTTCCACAGTGACATCGCCTTGCTCAGCACGAGCGCGAAGATTAGCGACTTGATCCGGTGTTAAAACCCTGAGTTGCGCGCTAACCGGTGTAGCCAGCACCGCAATGGCGATAACAGCGAGGACCGCAAATCGAACGTGGGAACAGACCATGGGATTCCTCCTCCGCCAACAATATCTAGAGGAGAACCACATTCTACCGCTGCGCAGGGCTAGGTTCAACGAAGGAACGAGGTCGTGAACGCAAGGGTTGCTTCGTGTGCCGTCTCTCCAGTTATTGAGAGATTTAGGATAGACAACGACATTCAGGAGTGAGCGAGAGGCTTACTACTGGGGAATTCTTACGCCGTGCATCTGGCTACACTCACAGAGTAGCGGCCGTCTCGATGCGGACAGTGTTGGGCGTGTACGAGACCATCAATTCCCATTAATGTCGTAGCTCGAGGGCATGACCTAACGAAAATAGACTCTTTGAATACACCTCGTGCCGTCTGCGGTTCAACCTGGGTCCCGTTCTTGCTACACTACCCAGACCGCCGTTCCGAAGTCGCTTTCAGTCTTTACCCTAGCGAAGGAGTTCAGCGTGAGCAAACGGTCATTACTACTCTCATGGTGTCTTGGGATTGTTGTAACAGGAGCCGTCGCACTGCTGGGTCAGTCTGCCTCCGACCAAGTAATGCCTGGCTTGGTCGACACGGTTCGACCCTTTAAGAGCTTCGGTCACGTCTATGATTCCGATAGCTTTGAGTCGATGCGGCCACGCATTATGGGCACCCACGGTGTCATCGCGACCGGACACTACCTCGCAACTCAAGCTGGTTTTGAAATTCTAAGAGCGGGAGGTAATGCGTTCGATGCTGGCGTTACGGCCGCCATGGCCCTAAAGGTCACAAAAATGGGCTTCGCGGGGTGGACGGGTGTGGCACCACTTATTTTGTATAGTGCAGCGGAGGACCGGGTCATCACCCGGGTAGGAGCTGGGACTACCCCGGCTCGTGCCACACTGCAACACTTTCTTGACCAGGGAAAACGTGACGTGGACCTCGCACTGGTCCCAGCCGATGTGGACGTGTGGCTGGCGGCGCTCGAGCGCTTCGGTGAGTTGAGCTTCGAACAGGCGGCTACGCCCGCTTTGGAAATTGCGGAGGGTGGATATCACCTCTACAAGCACCAGAAGTGGCTTCTAGATAGTCAGCAGGGTCGCATCCTCAAATATCCTTACAACCAAACATTCTGGTTTCAGCATGGCGTCAGTGAACAGCGGGTCGGCGACTTGATGGTCAACAAGGACCTCGGGCGACTCATCCGGTACATGATGACGGCAGAACGAACCGTCTTGGCAAGAGGAGGTTCGCGAGCCGACGGTATTACGGCCGCGCGAGATGCCTTCTATAAGGGCGAACCGGCCCATGCAGTTGATGCGTTTTACGAGGAGCAAAACGGTCTCATCACATATGACGACCTCGCCAACTACGAGAGTAGCTGGATGGCACCCCTGCACACAACGTTCCGTGGCTATGACGTGTATGTCGGGGACGGCTGGTCTCAGGGACCTCGCCTTATCCTGTTTCTGAACATGCTCGATCAGTTCGATCTCGAAAGCCTGGGATATAACACTGCGGACTACATTCACCTACTCTCGCAAGTGATCGCCCTAGGCATGTCGGATGTACACAAACACGTTGGCGATCCTTCCGTGGCAAACACCCCTGCGACGCTTTACTCGAAAGAGTATGCCGCGAAGCGGGTCATGCTGATCGATCGTGAGCAGGCATTTTCTGACATGCCACCGTGGGGTAACCCAAATAGCATGCTGGAGCTATCGGACGACTCTCCACTCGCCTTTTCAATGCCACCAGCAGGTGGCTCAGGTGATGGACGTGAAAAGGCAGACGAGACATCGCTCTTTGACACATCGTCACTCAACGTGATGGACGCTGAAGGTAATCTGTTCTCAATGACCGAAAGTGACGGCCACATGGTCACACCGATGATCCCGGGCTGGGGATTCGGGCTGTCGCGCCGCATGTACCAACTCAATCTCGACCCGCACCTAGCTAACGTCATGGCACCGGGGAAACGACCGAGAAATACGAACAGCCCCGTCCTCATTATGAAGGCTGGCAAGCCGTTCATGGGCTTGTCCACTCCGGGGGGCGACCAGCAGCTGCAGTCCCTTCTGCAGGTCTTTCTCAACGTCGTAATTTGGGGTATGTCGCCTGAACAGGCACTCGATCAACCTCGATTCGGGAGCTACAACTTTCCACCAACCGGGAGTGAGGTTAACCAAAGCCCAGGCCTCCTCAAACTCGAGGGTCGAATTCCGGAAGCCACGTTCGAAACACTCAGCGCCATGGGCCACAATGTGGAGTCTTGGGGCCTTTGGAACTGGCAGGCCTGCGCCCCGACAGTCACATACCGGGAACCTGACACCGGTCTAATGATCGCGGCCGGTGATGTACGCCGAGAGACGACCGCGCTCGGGTTCTAGTTACCGACTTCTACCAGAGCGAGGCGATTCACCGCACTACAGGCCAGCACGAGGTTGCCCTCGGCCGTAGCCACCATGTGGCGCACCACGCCACCTCCAGACGGAATTATCCAGGTCTGAAAACGTTCCGTTTCGGTATCGAAGCGCACGAGCGTGTTTGGTCGCACCGCAGATTCGCTATACCACACGACGTTACCGACCGTGGCAATACCGTAGGGTCTGGACTCGGGTCCACCTGGAGAAGCCCATTCCTGCACCGCACCAGTCGCTGGATCAAACCGACCAAGATAGCCACGCGGGAAGTCGGTGTACCAGATCACATCATCAGGAGTGATGGCGATCCTGCGGGGGCGTGCGTCTGGAGCCGGCAGGGTGTACTCCCGAATTTCCATGGTCTCTGGGTCGACACTACCAATGCGGTTGCCGCGGAAATCAACATACCAAGGCACTCCTTGGGAATTCACAACGATGCCATAGGGATATGTATTGGCAGTCGGCGTGGCCACGATCCGCATATCACCGGTTGCCGGTATGAGCCGCCCGACCATACCCGACTGCATGGTGAACCAAAGGGTCCCGTTTTGGTCGAAGATGGGAGTGTGAGGACCTCGTCCCTCAGATAGTGGATACCCAGTCACAGCACCCGTCTTCGGATCGAGCATGCCGATGTAGTCTTGCGAAATGCCCGTGAACCAGACGTTGCCAGCAGCATCTTCAATTAGACCGTGTGGCCCTGAATTCTCTGGCAGCCAGTATTCCGTCATAACACCTGTAGACGGAGTAAGTCGCCCTAACCTGCTGGACCACTGCCCAGTCCACCAGAGCGAACCATCCCGAGCCGCGAGCGGGTCGTGAGGCCGGGATCCAAGTGACGGCAAGAGCCACTCCTTGATGGAAACCTGCGTCTCACCAGGAATTAACACCGCCTCCGTCGCCGGCCTCACTGGAAAGTGCGTGCCGAGATACCCAGCAACCACTTCCCCCTGGTCCGCTGGTAGCTCGACCATCGAAGCCATCAGGTCATTCCAGCCCTTCTGCGTATATCCCCCGGAGTTGACAATGAGGTTGAGACGATGACATTCGGAACACGCCGTCTGCACCAGCTCCCGGCCGGGCCCATCAGGCAGCTCGACCGGCTGTCGACCCCGCTGTGCCTGAGTCGACACTGGAAGGACCAAGCAAATGCAGACCGTCGCCATTGACACCAGAAGTGCACCCTGTCGCATGGTATTACCTCTTTTCGATAGACCTGAAACTGGCATGATCATTATGAACCACCCAGCTCAACGCCTCTAAAATAACGCCTCAACCTCCAAACAGCCAGAAGCATTTTCGAGCGCCTACACAGACAAGCGCCGAAGCCCTTTCCCAGAAAAGCTACACTTCCAAGTGGTTGTAGTAAAGGGCCCCCGGTAAGCCTTTCTTCTCATCCTAAGGCATGACAAGATTAAAAATGGGCCTCGGTTTCTCTCACCATGCCCGCCTTTTTTCAATGGACCCAATCGCGCACACACTCGTCGCGGCCAGCCTAGCTGAAACTCGGCTCAAGCGCCTGACACCCTTAGCCGCAGTGACACTCATACTCGGTGCGAACGCGCCGGACATTGATGCCGTCGCACTGTTTCTGGATCGTGACACGTCGTTGCACCTCAGGCGCGGTTGGACCCACGGGATACTCGCAGTCACTGTGCTACCACTCCTTCTCACATCCCTAATGGTTGGGCTGGACCGTGCCCGGCGCCTGTTCTTCCGAAGACACGCACCACCAACGACCGTGCGTGCTCTTCTTCTCCTTTCGTATGTCAGCGTGCTAAGTCACCCCGCGCTCGACTGGTTGAATACCTATGGCATCCGTCTTTTGATGCCTTTCGACGACCGGTGGTTTTACGGCGATGCGCTCTTCATCGTTGACCCCTGGGTCTGGCTTCTGGCCGCCAGCGCGATAGTACTCGCACACACTCGGTCAAGAGCAAGCGTCACGCTCTGGATTCTTGCGGCTAGTGTAAGTAGCGTGCTTGTACTCACCAACGAACTGACGCCGACTGGCGCCAAAGTCACTTGGTCGCTCGGCCTTGGTTGCCTCGTTGGCATCAGGGTCTGGCGGGGAGCCCAAGTGTGTACTAGTCGGCTTGCGCTAACTAGTTTGTTGGCGATTCTCGTTTATGCAGGTGGCATGGTCCTTGGCTCGACCTTAGCGCGAACCCAGGTCCAGCAATGGTTGGCTCACGAAGGTCTGACCGCTAGAAAGATTATGGCTGGACCAGTACCCACGAACCCGTTTGCACGGGACGTCGTGGTGCAAGGTGCTGACCGTTACTATTTTCTGCGAGTGGACTGGCTGGCTACCGATCCGATCCGTCCCCACGACCCATCGATTGCGATCGGCGATACCAACGCAATCGTCGAAGCTGCGTTGACAGCACCCCACATCCAAGGCACCCGCCACTGGCTCAGGTTTCCCACCTACGAGGTGGAAACAACAACCAACGGCTATCGAGTCATCATCAGTGATGCTCGATTCTCGCGCCGACTCCGGGGCTTCGGAACCGTCCACGTTGACCTCGACCATCAGTTGAACGTGCAGTAGGCTGACCGAAAGGACCAGCAACGCAAGGATAAGTTCATTCCCTTGATAGTGAAGTAGTAAACTCCTGGCCAGGTCGAAGCGTCAGACCCCACCCAACCCTCCCAGATAGTCCGTAGGCATCGGCATCAAGAACACCGGCTGGACCAAACATTAACGGAGGGTGCGCAACGTCCGTTTGAAGTAGGTGGGTTCCGAAAGCCCCTTCCTGTGCAAAAAGACCACCAGCGGCTTCCCGAGCGACAACAAGGCCGGCTCGCGTAAGGACACTCGTTTCACCAACTTGCGCGCCGACGATAATCGAAATACCTGCAGCATGAGCCGCTCCGAGAACTGCAAGAGAACGCAAGAGTCCCCCCATCTTTGAAACACGTATATTGATAATCCAACAGTCCGGGTCAGCGGCAAGTGCTGGTATCTGGTCGGCCCGGAGAAGACTTTCGTCCAAGATAATCGGAACGCCAGTTTGTGCCGCTACCATGCGCATCCCATCGAGTGCATTCGCGGACAAAGGCTCCTCGACACCAACGAACGAGAACTGAAGATCGTTAAGGTGCCGCACCGCGCTTTCCGCATCGTTCCACAGATTGTTTGCGTCGACTCGAACACGGAGTTTCTCGACATCGAATAAATCACGTAAAGTATCTACCTTGGCACGATCTTGAGCTGGGTCACCAGACAGCTTCAGCTTGAAATCGGTGAAACCCATCGCGAAGTATCGGGCGACGGTCTCTTGAAAGACATCCAGCTTGCTGTCACCCACGACCGCGGAATAACGGAAGGTGCCGGTGGCAGGGACCGCCGCCACCAATTGTTCAACGGTCACTCCTTCCCGCTTCGCGAAGAACTCAAGCATGGCAAGTTCGATAGCGCACCACCCTGCGGGATTCGCGTCAATGACGGTTCTATGGTCATCAACCCAAGTAACCAAAGCATCAATCGAACCCACGGTCTGACAAAGGGTTTCACAGTAAGTGTGAAAAAACGTTTGCGCCGACGCGATGCTTTCTCCCGTGACATATTCACGAGGACAGCCCTCTCCCATACCGATGCACTCACCGGACTGAGCCTTTACCCACACACTTTGCGTAGCCGTCCGGACGGCGGAGTGGTGTCTGAAGGCAGTCGTGAACGGTATATCCAGCCGATAGAGTTCGAGCTGCATGGTTACTCCGACTCCGGACCCAGCACATCCAGGCGGAAGTCGGCGAAGGGAAACGTGCAATCGGCCTGATACTGCAAAGCGATAAGCTTGAACTGGCCCTCCCGCTGCCCTTGACTCAGGCAGTGCCGCTTATAGGCTTCCCCGGTGCCAGGCCGAACAGGTAGTAGCTCGAGGTGCTGGAGGCGTCCACTGGCCCGCTTTGCAGCGTATTCCACATTCAGGGAGAGGAGTTGGCGTTCAACCGACCCGAGAGTTTTATGCCACCAAGTTTCAGTCGGAGTGGAACACTCAATAACAAGACGATAGGTCGCCCGATCTGCATCAGCCAACATGAGGAAAAAACCTGAGATAGGCGACGTCTCGTCTTCGGTGAGACGCACCGCTTCGATAACCTGGCTTTCATATAACTTTTCACCGGTGATATTCGTCACGC